>JASFYI010000004.1:42701-92345 GCA_030055515.1 Methanolinea sp.
CCGTCCCCGACTCCGGCCCCGTCACCAGCCTCCACGCCTGCGCCGCCCCGTACCCTGCCACCGCCTCCCACCCCGACACCGGACGTCGCGGTGACACAGTCTCCTGCTCCGACTCCGTCCCCGACTCCGGCCCCGTCACCAGCCTCCACGCCTGCGCCGCCCCGTACCCTGCCACCGCCTCCCACCCCGACACCGGACGTCGCGGTGACACAGTCTCCTGCTCCGACTCCGTCCCCGACTCCGACCTTGTCACCAGCCTCCACGCCTGCGCCGCCCCGTACCCTGCCACCGCCTCCCACCCCGACACCGGACGTCGCGGTGACACAGTCTCCTGCTCCGACTCCGTCCCCGGTATCCACGCCGGCACCCGCGGCCACGCGACCCGCGGGGGAGTCTCCTCCCCCGGCCGGCGCGGCGGAACCCGGCGGGCAGGGGGAGGTGCACGGTGAAGGCACCCCGGGCGGCCCGTGCGGCTGCACCCTCTGCATCGAGTCCGAGCCGGCCGGCGCACAGGTCACGGTCGGCGGGGACGTGGCGGGCCGCACGCCCCTCTGCGTCTCCCTCCCGCCCGGGACCCACCGCATCCGGGTCGCGCTCGAGGGCCGCGTCCCGTGGGAGAGCGAGATCACCCTCGCGGGATCCCAGACGCTCTACCTCCCGGTCCTCTCGCTCCGCACCGCCGTCCCGCCTGCCGCGGCAATCCAGACCGTGGCCGGGGACGGGCAGGACCCGCTCGCCGTCGGGTTCCGCGACGTCTCCACCGGTGACGTCTCGCACAGGACGTGGGACTTCGGCGACGGCGCGACCTCGACCGACGCCGAGACCGTCCACGCGTACCGTGCGCCCGGGAACTACACGGTGACACTCGTCGCGTGCGGTCCCGCGGGCTGCGACACCGCTTCGGTCCTCGTCCGCGTCGGAAACCAGGCACCGCCCGGGAGCCCGGCAAACGCGACGGCCGGCGGGCCCCTCCAGCCCTCCGGGGATAACCCGCCGGTCATCGGGGGGAGCACGGGCTTCATCGAGGTGAGGTGCCCGGTCGAGGGGGCGGCCGTCTACGTCGATGGTATCTACAGGGGGGAGGTGCGGGGCGGCACCCTGCGGATTCCCATCTACCTGACGGGGAGTCCCTGCAGGACTCTCACGGTTCGTGCCGAGGGGTACCTCCCGGCGACTGTCCCCATCCAGAAGTATCCCGGCGAGGGGGAGACTGTCACGGTGGAGATCCGCCCGGTGCGCATCGGGCCGGTTCCCGCGCTTTCCGCGGGACTCGCGAACCTCACCCCCCGCCCCGGGAACGTGACGGTCCCCCCCGCGTCTCCCCGCTGAAGGGAAAGATTATCTTTGGTACGCCACCAAATTTTTTCGCGAAACTGGCCTCGGGAGGTGGAGAGGTGGATCCGATTCCAGACGAGGGACTCTCGCCCCGCAAGATCGCGTACCTCAAGTTCCTGCGCGAGAGGGGCAACGGGGCGAGGACGGGGGAGATCGCGGGGCACTTCTCGGTCGACCCGTCGACGGTGACGAAGGCTGTCAGGGAACTCGCGGCGTGCGGCTACGTCGCCCACCAGCCCTACGGCGAGATCACCCTCACCGAGATGGGGATCGCATGCGCCGACTTCCTCATCTGGAGGCACAGGGTTCTTGGGCTCGTCCTCTCCCACTACGGGCTCACGGGGGAAGAGGCATGCCGCGAGGCAGAGCGGTTCGAGGCGTACGTCTCGGCCGAGGCCGTCCGGAGGATCTGCGCGTCGCTCGGCCACCCGACGACGGGGATATGCGGCGCGATCTCCCACGGCGCCCTGTGCGAGAGGGGTCCGCGGGCGGAAAATATTGGGGAGGTACCAAAATGATCCCGGGTGGCCCCGTCCACGACGTAGCCCACCCGCGCCCTCCTGCCCGCGCGGCAAGGACCCTCCTTTCCTCCCTCCTCGCCCTCCTCGTGCTTGCCTCGGTCGCGGGGTGCCTCGACGGGCCGGCGCACGGGAGGGGACCACCCCACGCGAGGACCGCGGTCGTCACGGTACCCCCGCAGGAAGAGGTCGTCAGGGAGATCGCGGGCGACGGCTGGGAGATCGTCGCGATGGTCCCGCCGGGGGCAGAACCGCACACCTACGAGCCACCCGTCTCGACGGTGGGACGGGCGAGCACTGCCGACGCCTACTTCAGGCTCGGCCCCGGCCTCCTCCCCCTCGAGGACGTACTGGTCGCGCGGCTCGTGGCGCAGAACCCCCGCATGGCCGTCGTGAACATGTCGGATGGGATCGCCCTCCTGCGGGGCGGGGACGGGGGCGGCGCGGGGGGCGTCGACCCCCACGTGTGGCTCTCGCCGGCCAACCTCCGGGTGATGGCGACGAACGTCGCGGCAGCCCTCTCTGCCATGGATCCTGACCGCGCGGGCGAGTACGCCGCGAGGAGGGACGCGTACCTCCGGAAGGTCGACTCCTGCGAGGAAGCGATCGAGAGGAACCTCATGGGGCTCGAGGGGAGGTCGTTCCTCGTCTTCCACCCGGCGTTCGGGTACTTCGCGCGCGACTTCGGGCTTTCCCAGGTGGCGGTGGAGGCCGGCGGCCACGAACCGGGACCCGCGGAAATCTCGCGGATCGTCACGTTCGCGCGCGAGAACGGGATAACGGTCGTCTTCGCCGCGCCCCAGTTCAGCACGAGGGAGAGCGAGGTCATCGCGCGCGAGATCAACGGGACGGTCGCCCTCGTCGACCCCCTCTCCCCCGACGTGACCGGGAACCTCGTCAGGATATCGGGTGCGATCGCGGAGGGCATGCGGTCCCGATGACGCGTGCAGGGAGCGGCGAGGGGGACGTGATCGAGGTCGAGGGGGTCTCGTTCTCCCGCGACGGGGTCCCGATCCTCGAGGACGTCTCCCTCCGCGTGAGGAGGGGGGACTTCTACGCGCTGATCGGCCCGAACGGCGGGGGGAAAACGACGCTCCTGCGCATCATCCTCGGCCTCCTCTCACCCACCCGCGGGAGTGTCCGCGTGCTCGGGCAGCCGCCGGGGAAGGCGAGGTCGCGGATCGGGTACGTCCCGCAGTTCAGGACCTTCGACTTCAGCTACCCCATCACGGTCGGGGAGATGGTCCTCTCGGGGAGGCTCTCGAGGACCCGGTTCCCGTGGGCGAGGTACACCCCCGCAGACAGGGAGGCCGCCGCGCGGGTCCTCTCGCTGCTGAGGATGGAGGAGCTTTCTGACCGGCCCCTCTCCTCCCTCTCGGGCGGCGAGCAGCAGCGGGCGATCCTCGCCCGGGCACTCGTCTCCGACCCCGAGATCCTCGTCCTCGACGAGCCGACGGTGTACATCGACGCACCCACGGAGCTCCAGTTCTTCACCCTCCTCGAGAACCTCGGGCGAAAGCTCACGGTCCTCCTCGTGAGCCACGACGTCGGGGTCATCTCGCGGCACGTGACGAGGGTCGCGTGCCTGAACCGCAGGCTCTACACGCACGACTCGCCCGAGATCACGGAGGACATGATCGAGGCGACGTACCATTGTCCCGTCGACCTCATCGCCCACGGGATCCCGCACAGGGTCTTCCGCGACCACGGGGAGGGGGGCGCGACGTGATCCCGGACCCGGGCATCCTCGCGTTCGGGTTCTTCAGGAACGCGATCGCGGCCGCGGTCCTCGCGAGCGTCGCCTGCGGGATCATCGGGAGCCTCGTCGTGGTGAGGAGGATGGTGACCGTGAGCGGCGGGATATCGCACGCGGCGTTCGGGGGCGTGGGACTCGCGTACCTCTTCTCCCTCGACCCACTCCTCGGTGCATTCCTGTTCACCGTTGCCGTCGCGCTCGCGGTCGGTCTCCTCTCGGAGAAGGCCGGGCAGGATGTCGACACCCTCATCGGGGCGGTCTGGGCGACGGGGATGGCGGTCGGGATCGTCGCGGTCAGCTTCGCGAGGGGGTACACCCCGGACCTCTTCGGCTACCTCTTCGGCAACATCCTCCTCGTCCCGCCCTCGGATCTCTGGGCCATGGCCGCCTTCTGCGGTCTCATCGTGGGGGTCGTCGCCCTCCTCTTCAATCCCCTCAAGGCGGTCACCTTCGACGAGGAGTACGCGCGGGTCATGAACCTCCCCGTGACCGCGCTCACCCTCCTCCTCTTCCTCCTCACCGCGGCCTGCATCGTCATGCTGATCCGCATCGTCGGGATCATCCTCGTCATCGCGCTCCTCGTCCTCCCGGCGGCGAGCGTGCGGGGATTTTCGACGGGACTCCTCCCGATGATGGTCGCGGCGACGGGCCTTGCGCTCGCGCTCTCCCTCTCGGGGCTCTTCCTCTCGTACCTCTGGGACCTCCCCTCGGGCGCGACGATCGTCCTCCTCGGGACCGCGGTCTACGCGGCGTCCCTCGCCCTCTCCCGGTTCAGGCGGGAACGGCCGGCCGGCGGCACTCGCACCGGCCGATGGTCGCCGCGACGGTGAGGGCAGAGAGTGCCGTGAGGAAGTACGCCGCGGGGAACCCGGCGAGCTCCGCGGTGATCCCCGCGAGGAACGGCACGGCGGACATGCCCCCGTAACTCGCGGTGTTGAAGAGTCCCATGAGCACGCCCTGCCGCCTCCCCGCGGCGGCGAGGAAGGAGAGCTGGGCTATCATCACCATTCCCGCGAGCCAGCCGATCACGAGGAAGCCCCACATCGAGAAGAAGGTGAGGGCGACGCCGCCCGCCATGGCGATCGACGCGGCACGTATCGTCGGGACGGGGGGGAGGCTCGCGTGCGAGGTGACGAGGACCGAGGCGACGGTGGCGATGTTCATGAGCGCGATCTGGGCGGAGACGGGGCCGGCGGAGAGGCCGCTGTGCTCGGGGTGGAGGGCGGTGAGGGCCCCCGTGATCCCGACGAGCACGACGGCAGAGAACCAGAGCCAGAAGTAGGTCCGGAGCGCCCAGGCGAGCCTCTCCCTCGTCTCCCCCGCCGGCTCGCCCCCGTTCCCGGGGGAGCCCTTCCCCTCCCCCATGCCGAGCGAGAGCGCGAGGGGGAGGAGCGAGACCCACGTGAAGAGGACGATCCCCTCGCGGGGCCCCCCGCCCGCAGAGACGAGCCACCCCGTCACGAGGAGGCCGGAGAGCAGGCCGAGGTTCAGGAGCCCCATGAAGTACCCGCTCATCCGCTCGTGGTCCGGACGCGCGTTGAGGCGCGCGAGCGCCGCGGGGACGAAGAGACCTGCCCCGATCCCCTCGGCGAGCCGCCCGGCGAGGACGAGGAGCGGCGATCCGGCTGCCGAGAGGACGATCCCCGAGAGGAGGGTGAGCGAGAGCCCGGCGCGGACGAGCGGGACTGCACCGACCCTGTCGGCGAGGTACCCCGAGGGCAGGACGAAGAGGAACGCCCCGAGGAAGTACGCGGAGAACACCGCGCCCTGGAGCGCTGTCCCGGGCGCGAAGGAGGGGAGGACGGGCACTATCGCGTTCGAGAGTGCCATGACCGAGAAGACACCGGGGAGGAGGGCGAGGCTCTCCTTCATATCATCCGGTACGTCTCCAAGTTCATGGGCGAGTGAGTCTCGATGTGGTATCTCTTGTAGATAGAGCTCGCGAGGTCGATGGTGTTGTTCTCGTCGCCGTGGACCGTGAAGATCTTCTCGGGCCGCGGCTGGATGTGGGCGATGTAGTTCATCAGCTGTTTCCGGTCGGAGTGGCCGGAGAACCCGTCGATCGTCACGATATCCATGTTGATGAGGATCGTCCCCTTCCTCCCGACCGGGATCTCGCGCCACCCCTTCTGGATGCGGCGGCCGAGCGTCCCCTCCGCCTGGTACCCGACGAAGACGAGCGCGTTCTTCTCGTCGGGCGCGAGGTTGCTCAGGTACTCCATCACGGGGCCGCCGTTGAGCATCCCCGAGGTCGTGATGATGACGCAGGGGTCGCCGGAGATGACCTTCTCCCGCAGGTCGGGGGAGTCGACCGGGACGAAGCACTCCGCGAGGAACGGGTTGTGCCCCTCCTTGAAGATCTGGTTGCGCAGGTCGCTATTGAGGTACTCGGGGTACGTGGTGTGGATGGCGGTTGCCTCCCGGATCATCCCGTCGAGGTAGATCTTGACGGAGGGGATCTTCTGCTTGCGCATCCCCTCCTCAAGCGCGAGCATCACCTCCTGCGACCTCCCGACGGCAAACGCGGGGATGATGACCTTCCCGCCCCTCCGGAGCGTGTTTCTCACGATCTCATACAGCCTCTCCTCGGCCTCGGCCCGCGTGGGCTGGATGTCGCCCGAGCCCCCGTACGTGCTCTCCATGATGAGGGCCTCGAGCCGCGGGAAGTTGCAGGTCGCGGGGTTGAAGAGGCGGCTCTTGCTGAAGTTGAAGTCCCCGGTGAACGCGATGTTGTAGAGGCCGTCGCCGATGTGGAAGTGGGCGATCGCCGAGCCGAGGATGTGCCCGGCGTTGTGGAAGGTGAGCTTGATGTCCGGGGCGATATCGGTCACGCTGCCGTAGTTGAGGGTGATCGAGTGGCGGACGTAGCTCTTCACCTCGTTCGAGCTGTAGGGGATCTTCCTGTCCTCCTTGCTCACCACGTCGAGGTAGTCGAGCTGGAGCATCGCGGCGAGGTCCCTCGTCGGCGGCGTGCTGTACACCGGCCCGTCGTACCCGTACTTGTAGAGGAGGGGGACGAGCGCGCAGTGGTCGAGGTGGGCGTGGGTGAGGACGACCGCGTCGAGCTGGCTCAAGGGGTGTATCTCGGGGACATAGAGGTACGGGGTGCTCGCGTTCGTGTCGGGTTTCTCGCCGCAGTCGATGAGGACCCTCGACTCGGGCGTCGAGAGGAGGAACGCTGCCCGCCCGACCTCCCTGCAGCACCCGAGCATCGTCACCCTGACCCACTGGTCCTTCGCGATGACGTCGCGGTGGATCCTCCTCCCGATGGTCCTCAGGAACTCCTTCCTCTCCTCGTTCACGGACCGGAGGTACTGCCTGATCTGCTTGACCGTGGTGGACTCTATCGGGGGCGTCCGGACGACCTTCGGCGTCCACCCGATGTGCCGCGTGATCTCGCGGAGCGTCGCGCCGTTCTTCCCGATCACGACGCCGGGTTTCTCGGCCTCGATCAGGACCTCGCCCGTGTCGGCGTCAAAGTAGATGTCCGTGATCCCCGCGCTCTCCGCGACGACCGCCCGGATGTCCTTCACCGCCTTCTCGGGGTCCTCGAGGACGTTCGGCCGGACGACGATCCGCTTGCGCAGGTCGCGCGCGAGGATCTTGATGAGGTCCGCCTGGTCGGCGAACTTCTTGGGATCGTCCGTGTAGATGACGAGTTCCGGTCCCTCGAACTCCACGTCGGAGACCGTGATCCCCGCCGGGACCTTCTCGTTGATCTTGTCCTTGAGCTCCTTGAGCCGCTCTTCGATCTGCATCAAGACCTACCTAAAAAAAAGGGTGACTAGGCGGGTACAGCCCGGGAAATTCCCTCGATCTCGCTCTCGGGGAGTTCCCTGTACGCCTCCCTCGTGATGACGACGACGTGGATGCCCTCGCCGGACCCCGCGTCCCTCTTCATCGCGGACCGGATGGCCCGCACGGCGAGCGCGACCGCCTCGTCTACCGAGAGGTCCTTGCGGTACCTGTCCTCGAGGACCCCGAACGCCATGGGCGAGCCGGACCCCGTCGCGACCATCTCCTCCTCGCGGGATGCTCCCCCGAGGGCGTCCACCGCGTAGAGCTTAGGGCCATCGTCGTCGATCCCGCCCACGAGGAGCTGGACGTAGAAGGGGTAGAACCGGTTCGCGTTGAGGATGTTCGAGAGGAGCGTTGCCACCGCGCCGACCGTCATCGGCTTTCCGCGCCGGATCTGGTAGAGGCTGCACTCCACGGTCATCAGCCGCGCGATCTGCTGGGCATCCCCGACGCCGCCCGCGGTCGTCATCCCTATCCTCTCCGCGATCTGGTAGATCTTCTTTGCCTTCTTCGAGGCGATCAGGTATCCCATCGTGGCCCTCATCTCGGACGCGAGGACCACTGCATCCCGGAGGACGAGGCCGACCGTGGTCGTGCCCTTTAGTCCTTCCCTGTATTGGTCATTCATGGAAGCACCCCAAAATATCGGAAAACGCTGGGAAATTACCTTAAAAGCGCTTCAATGAGTATAGTGTCATCCACGCGTATAAACATTTTTGTCAGGCCTTGCAGAGGGCCCTGATGAGCTCCCTGTCGAAGAGCATGGCAACGAGCTTCCGGTCGCCGTTCACGACGGGGAGCTGGTCGACGCGTGCACGCTTCATCTTGAGTGCGCACTCGCTCACCTCGGCGTTCATCGGCACCGAGATGACGTTCCTGACCATCGCCGTCTTGACGGGGCGGTTGGGGAGCTGGATGCGCGAGATCCCGTAGCTGATGACGTGCGTGTCGCGGATGCTCTCCCACGTCCACTCGTCGTCGTCCGTGCCGTTCGAGAAGTCGCTCACCTCCACGAGGTCCTCTATCATGGAGTGGCGGATGAGATCGCGCTCGGAGATGATCCCCTGCAGCGTGCTCTCCCCGTCGAGGATGGGGATCGCGTCGAACCCCGATATCTCCATGATCCGCCCGACGAGCGGGAGCGGCGTCTCCTCCCAGAGGGCAAACGTCTGGCTGATGTACGAGTCCTTTATCTCCTCCCTGATCTTCATCTGGGCGATCGCCGCGATCAGGTCGGCGACCGAGATGATGCCGACGAGCCTGTCGTCCTCGACGACGGGGAGGCGGCGGACAGAGTGCCTCGTCATGAGGGCCGCGGCCTCCTGTATGGTCGCGTCCGGCCCGATGGTGATGGGATTTGGGGTCATGAGGAGGCCTAGCTGCGTCTCCTCCGCCTTCCGGAGGAGGTCCTTCCTCGTGATTATCCCGACGAGCTTGCCCTTCTTGAGGACGGGAACGCCGGATATCCCGGTGCGCTTGAGGATCTTGAGGACGTCGTCGCGGTTCCCCGGGATCTCCACGGAGACCACGTCGGTCGTCATGTAGTCCCGGACTCTCATTTCTGCGATGGTCTCACCACCAGGACGGCCACCCTGCTGTTGCCGACGACGAAGTTCGATACGCTCCCGAGGAGGAGCCTGTCGACCTCGCTCTTCCCGTGCGAGCCCACGACGATCAGGTCTGCCCCCACCTCGGACGCGGTCTTGAGGATCTCTGACCCCGCGTGCCCCTGCCGGATGTGGGTCTCGGCGTGGACGCCGGCCTTCTGCGCTGCCTCCCTCGCGCGTTCGAGGGTCTCCTTCCCCTCCTTCTCGAGCATGCTGAACATTATCTCCCAGGTGCTGTCCATGGGCAGGGAGGAAAAGAGCCCTGTCTCCACGACGTAGACCACGTGGACTTTTGCCTTCCAGACCCGGGCCTCCTCGAGGGCGATCTCGAATGCCCTCCTCCCCATGTTTGACCCGTCAACAGCGACCAAGATATTCGAGAACATCAGTACGCTCCAAAATAGTCTGCCTATGTAATGTCCTTTACAATTTAATAACTTTTCTCACGATATTCGCGGGTCCTGCCCTGTGGACGAGCGTGGCCGCGATGTCGCGGCTGAGGGCGAGGTTGGACCCGCGCGGGTCGACGACGAGGAAGCGTGCAGGGTTCCCCTCGGCGAGCAGGGAGGGGGCCCTGCCGAGGACCGATGCCCCGGCCGTTGCAGCCCGGAGGGCGTCCCGCGGTGCGACGCGGTAGACCGTGCAGAGGAAGGCCATCTCCCCCCACATGTCGGGCTGGACGCACATCGCGTTGTCCGTCCCGAGGAGGAGCGTGCACCCGAGGGAGAGGAGTTCCCGGACGGGCGGCTTTTCGGGCGAGCTCGTGACGGCGAACCGCCAGTTCGCGCGGGGACAGACGGCGACGGGGACCCCGAGGTCCGCGATCCGGCGGAGTTGCTCGCGCGTCGCGTGCGTGCAGTGGACGAGGAGGTCGGGGTCGTACGAGAGGGCGGCGTCGATGTCGCCGGGGTCCCTCTCGCCGGCGTGGAACGCGACGATCTTTCCCGCCTCCCGCGCGCGGGAGACCATCCCGTCGAGGTCGTGGCCGACGACGTCCCGCGCGCTGGATATCCCGATGCCGTCCGCGATCTCCTCGCCCCCCTCGCGCCCGAGGATGACCGGCCTGCAGGGGATGCCCCTCGCGGCCTCGCGGAGTGCCCCGACACCCTCCCTGCCCCCCTCGCGGAAATCCGCGAAACCCGCGGTCCCGCCGCGCGCCATCGCCCGGATAGAGAGCCGCATCGCGCGGACGAGATCGCCGCGGGGCGTCGCGCGGAGGATCCTGTGCTTGAGCCCGTCGGGGGGCCGGACGATCGCGTCGAGGTCCCCCTCGAGCGGGATGTCCATCGCGATGCTGTCCCCGAGGTGGGTGTGCGCGTTGAAGAACGCGGGGAGGATCCACGGGAGGTCGCCGCGCCTCTCCCCGATCTCCTCGATCCTCCTCACGGTCCCGCCCTCGACCACGATCCGTGCGGGGACCTCCTCGAAGTCATCCCCGAGGAGGGCGACCCCCTCCACGGCGAGTTCCCGGGCCGCCATGGTTCCTGCCAGCCTTTTATATATGGAGAACGAGAAATATGTTTTGCATGGCAAGGAAACAGGGAGGACGCCTGATCTCCTCGGCGGGGCTCGTCAATTACTACGAGAGCGAGGACAGGAGGGCAATCCGCGTGAGCCCGTACTCTGTCATCGCCGTGAGTGCCGCAATCGGTGTCGCGGTGCTCGTCCTCAACATCATCTACTGAATAAAATCTTTTCCCGGAATCCCATTCGCCCGCGGTTTCCCGGTCCGCACACCGTTCCCCCGCGAGCGCCGCTCCCGTCAATATTTATATACAATGGGAGCTGCAATCACCAATTGCCGAGATGTTCCTGATCATCCGCTGCCCGGGGTGCCGGACCTTTTCGTACGTCGACCGGTTCCAGCAGTGGAAACTCTGCCCGGTCTGCGGGGAGGCGTTCGAGGTCGGGAAGGCACAGGTGTACGTCGAGGTGGACGAGTACCAGGTCGCCGAGCAGATTGTCGGGCAGCTCGAGGAATACCTGCACAGGAACAAAAAGAAGGACCTCTCCGCCGAGGAACTCGCGGCACTCCGCGCGCAGTACGCGGAGTGGCTCCGGAAGAGGGCAGGCGGGGAGGACGTCACCATTTCTTCCCGCAACCCGGGCATAAGAGGGTGATCTCGCGCCCGCAGCGGGGGCAGTGGAGCCCTATCCTCTGGTTGTAGAGGACGGGGGACCCGCACCTCCGGCAGAGGATCTCCTGCTCGAACCCGCACTCGTGCCGGACCATGAGGAGGATATGGCGGGAGGGGGGAGAAAAAGTTTCTGAAGCGGTTATGGTGACCCCCGCGTCCTTCAGTGCCCGGGCGCGCCGGTCTCCTCCCTCTCAGAGAAGTAGTAGTACTCCCCCGCCGATTTCTGTTCCCTGTCGAGGTATGACCCCGGCTTGTTGATCCGCGGCCTGCCGGTCTTGTCCCTGCGGAACGTCACGTCGAGCTTCGCGAGGAACCTGTTCATCCCCTCCCTCATCCCGAAGGGGCCGGTCGCGACACCCCTCTCGCCCGGCACGCCGTCGAAGACGAGTATCCGGTCGCTGATCATGTCCACGAGGTAAATGTCGTGGTCGATGACGAGGATCGCGGCGTCCTTCCCGTCCACGAAGTGGCGGAACATCCGCGTGATCCTGACCCTCTGCTCGACGTCGAGGTGGGCACTCGGCTCGTCGAGGACGTAGAGGTCGGCCGACCGCGAGAGGCACGCCGCGATGGCGACCCTCTGGAGCTCGCCGCCCGAGAGCGTGTCGAGGGGCGACTGGAGGATGGGCCGGAGCGCGAGGGGCTCGAGGATGTCGTGCTGGTAGAGGGACGTGTCGAACTGGTTCGTGATGGACCGGAGGAAGAACTCGACGGTGTCCCCGCTCTCGGCCTTGATGTACTGGGGCTTGTAGGAGACCCTGAGGGGGAACCGGACGGCCCCCGCGTCCGGAGTCTCCACGCCCGCGAGGAGGCGCGCAAACGTGCTCTTCCCGATCCCGTTCTGGCCGAGCACGCCGAGGACCTCGCCCGCCCGGATGTCTCCCCCCGCGACCTCGAGGCGGAACCGGGAATAGGTCTTCTCCATGCGGGGGAACTCGAGGAGGATGGGCCTCTCAGACCCGTCCGCGTGGGTCCTCCTCTCGAAGACGACGGGGTAATCCCTGAACCGGACGTTCTCCTCGGGGAGGTACCCCGCGAGGTACTCGTTGATCCCGACCCTGACTCCCCTCGGCTGGGTGATGACACCGAAGACCGCGGGCTTTCCGTACGCGATGTGCACGACGTCGGCGAGCATGTCGAGGATGGCGAGGTCGTGTTCCACGATGACGACGGGGCGCTCGAGGGCCGTCTCCCGGACGAGGCGTGCCGCTGCGACCCTCTGGTAGATGTCGAGGTACGGCGTGATCTCGTCGAGGAAGTAGAAGTCCGCGTCGCGCGCGAGGCACGCGACGAGCGCGACCCTCTGGAGTTCCCCGCCCGAGAGCGTGGAGATGTCCCGGTCGAGCACGGGGGAGAGGCCCATCGCCTCGGCGAGGGACGAGAGCTTCCCGCGCTCGTCGGTCTTCCTGAGGAGTTCCCGCGGGGTCCCGGAGAAGAACCGGGGGATGCTGTCGATGTACTGGGGCTTGAGCGCGATCCGGATCTTCTTCTGGGAGATCGTCTGGAGGTAGTCGAAGAGCTCGGTCCCAGCGTACAGCTTCAGGATCTCCTTCCAGTCCCTCTCGCCGTGGAATACCCCGAGGTTCGGCCGGAGCTGGCCCGAGAGAATCTTGATCGCGGTCGTCTTGCCTATCCCGTTCGGCCCGAGGATGCCCGTCACACGCCCCCCCGCCGGGACGGGGAGCCCGTACAGGGCAAAGCCGTTCTCGCCGTACCGGTGCGTGGGGCGATCGAGCTCCTCGGGGAGGCTGACGATGTCGATCGCCTCGAACGGGCATTTCTTCACGCAGATGCCGCACCCGACGCAGAGCTCCTCGGAGATGTGGGCCTTCTGGTCCTCCCCGAGGATGACCGTCTCGTCGCCGGTGCGGACTTTCGGGCAGTAGATGATGCACTCGGTCCCGCACTTCTTCGAGTGACAGCGGTCCTTGTGGACGACTGCGATCCGCATGCGAGGGAATCCCCCTTCTGCCGTCTCCCGTCAGGTGCCCTGGGTGAGGAGGATCGTCCAGGCGATGAACCAGAACGCGAACGTCATGAACCCCTGGTAGAACCAGTCCTTTGCCCCCATCTTCTCCGCGCCGAGCCCGAGCAGGATGAAGAGGTGCTTCTGGAGGACGATCCCCGCCACCATGACGAGGAACGCGAGGACAGTGTAGGGCTGGATCCCGGCGACCTGGCCGGGCTCGACGAGGAGGTACGACGCGACGCCCGTTCCGATGCCGAGCAGGGACGCTGCCAGCGTCCTGTAGATCCGCACGAGGTGCTCGGCCTGCTTCTCCTCACGCGTCTTCTTCCGGGGCAATTCCACGGTCTCCACCGCCCCGGTGTCGTCTTCCCCGGCATCCGCCCCGCCTTTCCCCCCTTCGAGGGCCTTCAGCCTCTTTTCCCTCTCCCTCTCCCTCTCGGCCCTTTCCCTCTCGAGGGCCTCCCTGTACTTCTCGAGGAACGACTTTTTCCCGGGGTTCCTGCCCTTCCTGCCGGGGGAATCCGCACTCATCGTGGACACACCAGTAGTCCTATTTTTAGGTGCCCCGGAAATATGTAGCTTGGTATACCGATGGCGACCGCGCAGGGCCTGTCCGGGATCGACGTGAGGGCACTCGTGACCGAGTGGGAGCGTCTCCTCCCCCTCTGGGTCGACAAGGCCTACGAGGTCGTACCCGGCGCCCTCCTCATACGGCTGAAGGGAAAGGAGCACGCGAAGTACCAGCTCCTCGTCGAGCCGCCGGTGAGGGCCTACCTCACCGCCCGCGAAATACAGGTCCCGAAGATGCCGACGGCGTTCCCCATGCTCCTGCGCAAGTACCTCCTCGGGGGGCGCGTCCTCTCCGTCCGCCAGCACGGGATCCAGCGGATCGTCCTCCTCGAGGTGGGCAAGAGCGACCACCTCTTCCGCCTCGTCATCGAGCTCTTCGACAGGGGCAACGTCGTCCTCTGCGACCGGGACTGGACGATCATCCAGCCGCTCCGCCACCTCCGCTTTAAAGAGAGGGACGTTGTCCCCGGCGCGACCTACACCCTCCCCCCGGAGGGCCCCGCGACCTCGGGGCCCGAGGAGTTCGCCCGGTTCCTCTCGGGGGACCCTAGGGACATCGTCCGGGCCCTCGCGGTCGGGGCGATGCTCGGCGGGCCGTACGCGGAGTACATCTGCCGCAGGGCGGGGATCGAGAAGAAGGCGCCGGCAGGGGAGGTCCCCGCGGCAGCGCTCTACGGCGAGGTCGAGGCCCTCCTCCGCCGCGCCTCGGAGGGGATAGAGCCTGTCACCTCCCCGGACTCGTGCATCCCCTTCCCGCTCGAAGGGGGAGGCGGGACTGTACCGGGGGATCCCCTCGCCTTCAACCGGGCGCTCGACGCGTTCTTCCCCCCACCCGCGCAGCCGGCGGCCGGGGTGGAGGCGAGGATGGCGGAGGAGCGCGCGCGGGAGGACCACGTCAGGGCGCGGCAGCAGGAGGCGGTCAGGAAGTTCGAGGAGAAGATCGCGGCGTGCGAGAGGGCCGTCGAGGCTCTCTACTCCCACTATCCGCTTGTCTCCGAGGTCCTCGAAACGCTCCGGAAGGCCCGCGAGAGGTACTCGTGGCAGGAGATCGAGGCGATCGTCCGGGGTGCCCGCGAGGGTCCCGCGACGAGAATCGTCGCGTTCCACCCGGAGCGGAATGCAATCGAGATAGACCTCGGCGAGCGCGTCACCCTCGATGTGGGGGAGAGCATCGAGGCGAACGCGGCCGCGTACTACGAGGAGATCAAGAAGTACCGGAGGAAGATCGCCGGAGCGCTCGCCGCGATGGAGAGGGTCGTCCCCCGGAAGGAGCGCGGGGAGACCCGCGTGGCGCCGCCGAAGAAGAGGTGGTACCACCGGTTCCGCTGGTTCTTCACCTCTGACGGGGCACTCGTGGTCGGGGGGAGGGACGCGTCGCAGAACGAGGAACTCGTGAAGAAGTACATGGAGGGGAACGATTCCTTCGTCCACGCCGACGTGCACGGCGCGCCGGTCGTGATCGTGAAGGGCAGGACAGAGAAGTGGGACGAGGTCGCGTGTTTCGCCGCGTCGTACTCGGGCGCGTGGAAGAGCGGGCACCACTCCGCGGACGTGTACTGCGTGCGGCCGGAACAGGTGAGCAAGACCCCAGAGGCAGGCGAGTACGTGGCGAAGGGCGGGTTCATCGTGAGGGGCGAGCGCCGGTACTTCAGGGACGTCCCGCTCGGGGTCGCGATCGGGCTGCGGAAGGCCCCCGCGGCAGAGGTGATCGGGGGGCCGCCGGCGGCTGTCCGGGCATCCACAGGAATCGCGGTAAACCTCGTGCCGGGCCGTTTCGAGCCGAACGACGCGGCGAAGAAGGTGCTGCGGGCACTCCGGGAGAAGCTCTCCCCGGCGGAGCAGAGGGACTACAGGAAGGTCCTCACTGAGGAGGCGGTGGCCGCGTTCGTCCCCCCCGGGGGATCCGACCTCGTGGAGGAGGGCGGATGAAGGCCGAGGTCGGGGAACTGAAGAGGTCGTTTGGGGAGATTCGGCTCCTCCCCGAGAACGCCGACGACCTCTGGCACCTCTCCCACATCGTCGGCCCCGGGGACCTCGTCTTTGGGACCACGCTGCGGACGGTCGATGCGCCGTCCGACAAGCTGAGGCCGGAGAAGATGGAGAAGAGGCCCGTCCGGCTCGGGATCCGCGTGGAGAAGATCGAGCTCCACGAGCACTCGGGCCGCCTGCGGATCGCGGGGACGATCGAGCACGGCATCGACACCGGCGCCCACCACACCCTCAACGTCGAGCCGGGGTACGAGATCTCTGTCATCAGGCACTGGAAGCCGCACGACCTCGAGAGGATCGAGAGGGCTGTGAAAGCATCGGTCCACGAGCCCGTGCACGTCCTCGCAATCGAGGAGGGGGAGGCGACGCTCTTCCGCGTCCGCCAGTCGGGCCCCGAGGAGGTGGCATCGGTCTTTATGGGGAGCGGCAAGGGCGGGGAAGGGGGCTCGCGGCACGCGTTCTTTTCGCGGGTCGCGGGGGAGGTCTCGGCGGTCCGCGGGCCGCTCGTCATCGCGGGACCCGGCTTTGCGAAGGACGACTTCGCGCGGTTCCTCTCCTCCCACCACCCCGAGGTCGCGGGGAGGGTGATCCTCGTCGAGACGCGCAGGGCGGGCGCGGGGGCCGTCAGGGAGGTCGCGGGGCAGGGCGTGCTCGACCGCATCTGCGAGGACGCGCAGCTCGGGCGGGAGGTGCGGGCGATCGAGGAGCTCCTCCTGCGGATCGCAAAGGAGATGCCAGCCGCGTATGGGAGGGGGGAGGTCGAACGCGCGGTCGACTTCGGCGCGGCGGAGGAGGTCATGGTCTGCGATTCACTCCTCCACGACGCGGGAATCGCGGCGCTGCTCGAGAGGGCCGAGCAGCAGGGGGCCCGCGTGACCGTCCTCTCGGGCAGGTTCGACCCGGGAAAGCAGCTTGACGCCCTCGGCGGGATCGCCGCGATCCTGCGGTTCCACCTCGGGTGAGGGGGACTCCCCTCCGGTTACCTGCCGGCAGGGGATTCCCGGGAAAAAAGTTTACTTGAGGCCCTTAATCTCCCAGTCCTCTTCGGGGGCCTCGGCGGGGGCGGTGCGGCCGCCCCTCCTGCGGAGGAAGAAGAGGGCGACCGATACCCCTGCCGCGACGATGACCACGACTATCACGAGCTTGAGCACGAGGTCCATCGGGATTCCCCCGACCTCGGGTGCCGTGGGCGTGGGCGTCGTGGCCGTCGTCTCGGGCGGCGGCGTGGGCGGCGGCGGGGTGGCGACGAACAGGGCAAAGGTGCTCGTGTGGGTGATCTTCGCGCTGACGGTCCGCGATGCGCTGTCGACGGTCGTGGGCAGGTTCTCCCACGCGGACGTGGCCGGGTTGAACCACTTCAGGGAGAGGTCCTTGCCCGCGAGGCGCGGCCAGTCTCCCTCGGGGATGACGAGGGAGAGCGTGACGTAGGGATCGAACCGGGCGCCGGACGGCTCCACCTCGTAGGCGTAGCCGGCGAACGCGAACCCTGCTGCGGGGACATTCGGGAGTTTACCCTCGGAAAGCGGCTTTATGCTCAGCGTGCGGAGCGGTGCGCCCGAGGCGTCCTCCGGCTTCATCCCGTTGGGCAGGAAGAGCGTCCCGACCCCGTCCTCGGCGACGATCGTGACCGACTGGGAGAGGGTGAGCGCCGAGTTCAGGGGCAGGATGCCTCCGGGGACCGGCGGGACGCCGGGCGTCGTCGGGGTCGGGGTGGGGGTCGCGGTCGGCGTCGCGGTCGCGCCGCCCACGGCGAAGAACCCTCCACCGCCACCCCCACCGCCGCCACCCCCGCCACCTCCGCCGCCCGCGGCGCTGCGGACGTTGATGTAGTGCAGCTTCGTCATGGCCCCGCTCGTCTCGTTGTTCCACGCGGTGAGCGTGACGGTGTAGGTCCCATAGAGGTACTGGTGGCTCGGGTTCTGCTCCGTGGACGTCTTCCCGTCGCCGAAGTCCCACAGCCAGTTCGTGGGGAATCCGACCGTGAGGTCAGTGAAGTTCACGACGAGGGGTTCCGTCCCCGTGACCGGGCTCCCGATGAAATCCACCACGAAGACGGATCGGTTCGTCCTGAGGTTGAGCCGCGTGAGCTGGCCCGAGCGGAAAGGATACGTATTCGTCCACGTTCCTCCTGCCTGGACGTCCAGGCATTCCGCGGGAACCCTGTCGATGAAGAACTGTATCGGAGCCCCCTCCTCTATGCAGCCGTAGACCTGGAGCCTCTGGTCAAAGGAACCAGGACCACCGTAGAACCCGGGATTCGTCACGGTGAAGGGGTTCCCGGCCCCCGTCTGGCCACCCACGACGCGCGCCTCGATCGTCGTACCAGCGGGTGCGGGGATGCCATCCCTGACAGTCACCTCGCCGTAGAACTGGTGGGGCAGCGGGGGAACGCAGGTCGGGGTTGGCGTCGGTGTCACTGTGGGGGTGGGCGTTGGAGAAATTGTGGGAGAAGCGGTGGGTGGAGCGGTCGGGGAAGTGGTCGGGACCGGGGATGTGGTCGGGACCGGGGATGTCGTGGGGCTGGCCGTCGGGGTTGTTGTGGAGGTTGTTGGGGGGACGGTCGTCGGTGGTGGCGTCGTCGGCGATGCTGTGGGTACCGGCGACGTGGTGGGCTGCGTGGTGGGCGTCACGACACCCGTGACCGCGAGGTCCACGTTCTTGTAACCCCCCGCAGAGAACGTGGATGTCTGCGGTGCCTTGATCCCATTCACGTAGAACTCGACAGGGATCCTGCAGCCGCACTCGTACTCACTCGAGGTGACTGCGGCGATGAGGTGGTCGTAGACTCCCGGTACTGTCACGGTGATGTCACCGCGGACGGTGCCGTACACGACTGTCTGGATAACTGTTCCGACCGGCGCGGGGGCACCGTTAATCGTGACCGTCCCGTAGTACGTGCAGGGGATTGGAGGGGGGGAATCGGCCACTGCGATCCCTGCTGCGAGTCCGATAATCAGGAAAAAAATGAGTGGCTTCGTCGACATTTCGCTCCTCGCTGGGTACCGGGATGGGCCGCGATCAGGCACTGATCGCGGCCAGGGTCCCGGGCGAGCTCATGAACAACCAGTAGCCCTTGAACGGGTACATTGGGTTCGTGTCGCTGTGGCTCCCCGAGCCACCGTTGATCAGGGAGGTCTCGTAGGCCTGCGACGCTGCATTGAACCCGATGGCCTGCGTCCACTGGTTCTTCACGGATATCAGGGTGTCCTTCGCACTCGTCGGGTTCACGTCCGAGAACCCGATCGCGTTCCAGCCGGAGGAGAGATCCTTCGTCGGCGGGAGGGCAAGCGGGTCGTTCTTGTACGTCAAGGGCACGTCGACCGTCGCCGTCGAGTAGATCCAGATCCCGTCGAGGGGTTTGACGACCGAATCTTCCGTCATCTGCCTCCAGATCCCGCTCGCGGCGTCGTAGAGGAAGACCGACCTTCCGCCCTTATCCACACCCGCAAAGACCGTCCCGACAGTGTTCTGGCCGTCGGCAAGAGTCCTCGGCGTCGAGACGAAGTTCCAGCCGGGGTACAGCCTCATCGTGCTCGCCGGCGGGGTCGTCGGGGTCGGGGTGGGGGTGCCCGTCGGCCCGGGTCCTGCCGTCACTGTGATGTACGCGTTCTTCGTGATCGAGGAGGTTCCGGTGGCACCCGTAATTGTGAGAGTCACCGAGTACGTCCCCGGGCTCGAATAGACGTGCAGGGGATTCTCCTCGCCGGAAGTGGATCCGTCACCGAAGTTCCACTCGCGCGTCGTCGGCGACCCTATGGAGAGGTCGGTGAACTGGACGGAGAGCGGGGCGGGACCGTTTCTCGGCGTCCCGGAGAAATCTGCCTGCAGGGCCGTGTTGCTCTCGACGGTGAAGTTCAGGACCAGAATCCTGTCATCGACGTTCCTGTCACTGAATCCCTGGAGAAGGGCATGGAGCGCTGCCGTCCCCGCGAGGCGGTCTGGCCCGTCGATAACGAAGAGCTTGCTCCAACGGACTGGCGTAGCAGTGACGACGAACTTCTTGTTGACGTCAGGGTACCATACCTCATCTCTAAGGACCGCAGGGTCAAACCGTAACCACGGGCACCAGTCTGACTGGTCACAAATCTTTGTTTCAGGTATAATATCGAGCCTGTGGTTATACATGGGATGCTGGACAACGATGGTATAGGTTCCGGGCTCGAGGGCAAGGGTATTAATATAATTAGCTAAATTAATGGAGTATTTTCCTGTATTACAGTCAGGGAAAACAGTATCGAAAACGTATTTCTGACCAGCCACTTTATTCTCGCCAAACACCCAGAACCCGAGTGGTACGGTATTATATTGTTGACCAATTGCCTCTCCCCTCATACCTGTCACGGTTCCACTCACAGATATGGAAGGAGGAATACAGCATACAATCTTCAAGACCTTTGGATTGATTGTTCCTGTAATGGAAGGTTCAAGGAATGTAAACGGTTTTTTAGCCCATGCAGCGCATGTCACATTCACGCCACTGCACTCGTTACAAGGTACACCTTCGAGAGCAGGGGCATCATTAGGCATACTTGTCGCATAGATCGTATATCTTCCAAGATCTATCTGCAGATTACGCGTGACCCACCTGTATTCCCATGTTCCGTCAGATTTCACAGGAATAGCCGTGAACGTCGAGGCATTTCCGTTCACAACCGTTTTTGTTGCATTCATATCGACGCCAGCGCAGTTCTGGCATGGTCCCGTGATGAAGAGATAGGTTGTGCGGGAATCTGTGTTTGTTCCGAAAATTCTGATGGTTTCACCAAGGTACCCTTCGTCGGAAGTTACCCCACACACCTCAGTATTGATTGTCACAACACCTTTCTGCACATTCACGCACGTTTCTGCGTACGGCCTTGTTGGGTCCAATTCACAGACATCGTATGGAATCCATCGCTGCGTTCGTATCTTGTACGAAGATGGGGCAGTACATGTGCTTGTTTGCCATTCGATTGTTCTTTCTCCTTTTTCGTCAGTATAAACAAGAGCATAGTAATATTTCCCCCCATCTGGGCTGTGGGGAAGTATGCCATATAGTTTTTCGGTGCAGTAACATCCACACCATTCGATGAGTGTATCACCAATCGTGTAATATTTGCCATTTATTCCCCCACCATTGACCGGTTGTCTATATGTGCAGCCACAGTCACTGCACGTTTGATACATATCACAAATACTGCCTATTGTGCGGGGACAGGAAATCTCGAAAGAACCATACTGGTCTGTAAATTTAATCCCCTCTTGTCCAGGCGTAATCATTGGGGGTTGGTCACAACATACACCTGACATAGCATCGTCGCAGCAGCCATTTGGACAGCCATCACAATCCTTAATCCATATGAGATAAGTGGTATTGGGAATTCCTTTTACTGTTGTATAAAATTTGTCTCCTCGAATGAGGGATGCAGGATTGACTGTCAGGGTAGGTTTCTCTTCTTCAAGTGTTACTGTTTTAATTGTCCCCTTAAATCCTAAATTATTTTGATTGCATTCTATCCATACCTGGTAGGTTCCGGGACTATACACGGGGAAACTCGTGATAGGATCGATAGCGTCTGTTTTCCACCCATTTGCTTTATAATAAATAGATCCATTTCCTGACGACCAATACCAGGGTGACGAATTAACGGCAAGATAAGTGAGATCTCTCTGCGAAGCGGTGGGAACTGTCGGAGACCACAGTTTATTGTACGTGACCCCTCCTGGTCCTTTCACAACAATCCTGCAATCAAATGTCGATGAAGGACTTCTCAGGAAAATGTAATGGAGTGAAGACTGGGTGAGCTCAAAGTCAAGAATGTCCCCGATGAGGGCAGTACCATCTGTGACATCCGTATTATAACCGACAGTGCTTGGCCCAAGATCCCTGATTCTCAATATGGCTTCCGGAGCGACAACTGTAAATGCAGGCTCTGTTGGATTAGTCTGCCCAGATTCATACAATCTCCACCAAAAACCTTTTCCTTCGGTTCCAACGAACGGAGATGTTGGACTGTCATCGATATTAAAATTCGTCAGAACATACCCAGAGAGGTCGATTTGCCTGTCAGGGGGATTGCTCATACTCGATGTTGAATCCCACCATGCGAGATATTGTGCACTCCCAACAGCGGCGGTTACATCGAGGCCTTCCTCTCCCAGAATAACAGTTCCACCCTGGGGAACAACATTCAACTGCGCCGAAGCCGGTAGCACCATCGCGGCGATCGCGATGCCCATCACTAACGAGAGGAGAACTTTCTCTTGAAGCGTCATTTTGGACCACCTTGATTGTATATAACAAGAGAGGTATCCCGGACGTCCAGCTTGGGGATTATCCACTCTTTTATATGGTGAGGGTTAAGGTGGATATACATATATATTTTTCCATCGCCCATTTCGGTGAATGACCCCTCGGGCACCCCGGGACTGCGATTCCGGGGTTAGTCCGGTGAGATTCACGGTGATGTTTGGTATATTAAGCTATCCTTTTTTTCACGAGTGTTGCGGTAACATATCATGTTAAAAAACCGTATTTTCAATCCGGGCTGCATCAATTCCATTTTTATTCGATTATTCAGGGCAGAAGTCCTCGCGGCACTGGTGCCAACGGTGTGCGACATTCCCGTGGCAGTCGCGCGAGATCGTGCACGTGAGAACGAGTGCGCTCCCATTGCCAGTCGCGGGAGGTTCTGCCCTTTTTTTGTGAGATCAAAGGGAGAAGATCGTGATATAGATAGTGAAAAATTGGAAGAATGGCGAAATTTAGAAGAAAGATTCATTTTTTAGAGCGCTCACTCCGGCGGTCCCCCGCGTCCCGGCCTTATCCTTACGATGTAGAACGCCACTCCCGCGGCGACGGCGATGACCACGACAAGGATCGCAACGGGCACCTGCGGGAATTCTGCCCCGGGGGTGGGAGTGGGAGCCGGGGTCCCGGCGGTCGGGACGGGCGTTTCTGCCGGTGCCCTCGCGAACAGCCCGTA
The DNA here is from genome assembly GCA_030055515.1 of Methanolinea sp. Lineage (NCBI taxonomy): Archaea > Methanobacteriati > Methanobacteriota > Methanomicrobia > Methanomicrobiales > Methanoregulaceae > Methanolinea > Methanolinea sp. The sequence goes on from JASFYI010000004.1 coordinate 65,347, forward strand.
GATGCCGCCTTGGGTGATGGGCGCACTCACCGTGCGGCTGTCCTGGTCCGTGGATGTGGGAAGCGGTATCCAAGTCCCTTTTAGCGGGTCGAAATGCATGAGGACGAGGTCGCGGCCCGCGAGGGCATTCCACTCCTCGGCGGTGAACTGGAGCGACAGCGTCGCACCGGGGTCGAGGAGCGTGCAGTTCGGGCTGACTATGTAGGCATATCCCGTGAACGCGGGATCAGCAGGGACGGGGGGGAGGTCCCGCTCGGCAACCGGGAACAGCTCGATCGTCAGGGGCTGCGGACCATCCCCGCAGGTCACTGCGACGGCCGTCCCGATGGATACCGAGGCCCTGCCGTCCGGCGAGACGATCGTGACCGGCTGCAGGGTCCTGCCGTCGGGCCCGAGCGGGAGAGGTCCTGCCGGCGTTACCGTGGGAGTCGGTGTGGGTGTGGGGGTGGGCGTCGGGGTTCCCGTGATGAGGAAGGTGCCCCCTCCTCCGCCTCCACCGCCACCACCGCCGCCACCCCTCTGGGACGCGATGATGTAGTCGGTCCGGGTCACGGTATCCGTCGCCGTGCCGTTCGAGACCGTGAGCGACACGGTGTACCCTCCCGGCCGGGTGTAGATGTGGCTTGGGTTCCTCTCGTCGGAGTAGCTCCCGTCACCGAACGACCAGTTCCACGAGGTGGGGTTCCCCGTGGAGATGTCCGCGAAGAGGACCGTGAGCGGGATGAAACCAGACCTCGGGGCTCCCACGAAGTCTGCCTGCAGGCCCGGCGGCGGCGGTGGTGGCTGTCCTGTCACATTGATGTAATTGGTCCTCGTCTTGGAGCCTGACCCGTATTCATTTGCGACGGTGAGGGAAACGGTGTAGGTCCCGCCGTACTGGTACACGTGGACAGGGTTCTGCACGGAGGAGACACTGCCGTCGCCGAACGTCCATGACCATGCCGTCGGTTCACCCGTGGAGAGGTCGGAGAATGCGACCGGGAGCGGGGCCTCTCCGGACGTGACGTTGGCAACGAAGTCGGCGACGGGCGGGATCCCGTGCACGGCGATGTAATTTGTCTTGGTCTCGGTGTCGATACCGCCAAGACCCCTCACCCGGAGCGAGACGGTGTAGTTCCCGGGCTGTGCATAGGTGTGGACCGGGTTTCTCGCCGTGGAACTGCCCCCGTCACCGAAATTCCAGATCCACTCGTACATGGACCCCGTGGAGAGGTCGGTGAACTGGACGGTGAGAGGCACGGGCCCCGACGTCACGTTCGCAACGAACTGTGCGACGGGCGGGGGAGGCACGGGCACGACCCTTATGTAGTCAACCCTCGTCATCGTCGACGGTGTACCCGCCCCCTGTCTCACCGTCAGCGAGACGGTGTAGGTGCCGACAGACCCGTATGTGTGGACCGGATTCTGCGCTGTGGATGTCCCACCGTCACCGAAAGTCCAGAACCACGTGTCGTGGGGTCCGGTGGACGTGTCCGTGAACTGGACCGCGAGGGGAACGAATCCCACCGTGGGGTCAGCGGTGAAACCGGCCTGCAGCGGAGGAGCAGTGGGCGTGGGTGTCGGGGTAGGTGTCGAGGTAGGAGTGGACGTAGGTGTCGGTGTCAAGGTAGGTGTGGGCGTGGGTGTCGGTGTCGGCGCGGGCCCCGTGACGTTGATGTACTGGGCCTTCGTCTCGGTCCCGGAACCGATATCGTTTGTCACGGTCAGGGTGACATCGTAGAGGCCAGGGTTGTTGTAGGTGTGGACCGGGTCCTGTGCGGTTCCGTTCGGAGTATTGTCACCGAAGTCCCACTGGTAACCTAAGGGCCGGGTACCGTCGGAGAGATCGGTGAACTCCACTGTGAGCGGCGCGGTCCCCGCGGTCCGGTTGGCAGTGAAGTTTGCGCGCGGAGAGGTCCCGAGGAGGACGGTATCGTGGTCGAGGGCCACGACCGTGTTGTTCCCGTCCGCGCCGAGGGCGTAGAGGTCGAAAGTCCCGTCGAGGAGCCCCTGCAGGTCGCCGTGGGGAATCGTGACCTGGGACGCGTGCGTCGCGTACCCCGACGTCCCGTATCCCGGCGTGATGTTGATCTTCGAGAAGTGGGCCGAGTGCGGCGGGGTTGCGTTCCCGACGGCGAAGACGGAATAGGAGACGACCTTCTTGAAGTCGTCCAAGCCTAGGCCTGTCTCCCGGAGAATGGCGAGGAAGGGATTCCCGGAGAGGACCTGCTCGGGGGTAACGGAACCCCCAACCTCCCCGAGGGCCGTCATGTTCACCCTCACGAGTACATCGTAGGTCTCGTTCCCTTTCACGAGGAGGTACGTGATATTCTTCACGGGTGCCGGGTTCTGGAACGTGAGCTCGAGGTCTGCGCCGGACCGCTTGTCGTACCTGTAGGGAGGGGTCTTTCCAACCAGTTCCAGCCTGTTGTCACCGTCTGTCACGAGGACCGGCCATGCCGCGTAGACGGCGATTTTATTTTCAGGGGGCGGGGAATAACGGAACGCGTAGAGGACATGATTCCCGGACTTTGGAATTACAATCGAGCTTTGGGATGTTATCTGGGCAATATTCCTCTCGAGGAGAAAACCGGAAAGGTTGTTCTCGTTCTTTAAGAGCGTGAAGCCGAGGTCATGCTCCCTGAAGTCGTCGGGATCGATATTGATAAGTACTTTTTTCCCTATTGTTCCGTCCGGTTGAATCTCGAGGCCGAGGATCCCAGACTGGCTGTCGTAGGAGCGCATGACGTAGAGCCGGTCGGTATTCTTCAGTAGTCCCTCCATGGTGAGATTGAGGCGGAGATTCGGGTCGATGATCCTCGAGAGAAATACGTCCCCGCTGGCCGGTCCTTGCACGACCACGTGGACCACGGGTACCGCGACGACCTTGAAGAAGGTGTAATTCCTGAATCCTATCCCCGAGACGGTCGTGTCCGTGCCGCCGAGGATGGTGAGTGTGTTCCCGTGCCACGTCGCATTTTCAGACGAGAAGATCCTCCGGATATTCCGGACTTCCGGAAAGAGGATGTTCTTCACGTCCGAATCATCGCCGGCGGTCGAGTGGATGGTGACCCTCGAGACCGAGAGATTCATGAGGTCAACGGTCTCGACCGACGAGACCGTCATATTTTTGTAAGTCTGGCTCGCGTTCAGGTCGAGACGGGCAAAAGGGGGTGGTGCCGCGCTGCACGGCAGCACCATGCCCACGACGAGGACAATCGCGACGGGGAGCAGGAACGTGGTGGTTCCCGGACCGGAACGTCGTGGGATTATCCGGTCTTTCCCCGCAGGGTACCATTTCATACTCTTCGCTTCCTCCACGTGGCGTGTTCCCCGGGGCCTTTGGTTCGCCCTCCTAAAGGGGTCCACACGTTTATATACATGGTGCTTGTTCGAGGTTACATTTAAACTTATGGGGAAAAAGGCCGTTTCCGGCCCTCGATTCACCGCGGGAGGAAAGGTGCAGGGACACCTGCTGACGGAAGACGGACGCGTGGCAGGAGTCGCGGGTGAATGGGAGGCGACGGTGGAAACCGGGGAAAGGGGCGGGCACTCCCACCCGCGTGAGCTCCCCGGAAATCCATTGCATCGGCTTGATAACGGGGAACCGATAATAGTCTCTCATGGGAACGGAAAGCGAAAACCACGGCCATGTTTTTTTCCTGCGCATCCTCTTTGCCATCTCCCTCCTCGTCCCGGCAGCAAGTGCCCTCTCGGTCACGGTCACCCCGGACCGCATCGGGGCGGGCGACACGGTCACGATCGCCGTCACGGATCTCGCGGACAACAGCACATTCGCGCTCAGGGTGGACGGGGCATTCCCGGTCGGCGCGGACGGGAAGTTCACCTTCAGGGTGGAGAACCTCGTCCTGCCATTCGCGCTCCGCGACGGGACCCTCTCGGCCACCCTGAGGAACACCGAGACGAACGTCCTCACCGTGCAGAAGGGTGACACCGAGGTGAAGAAGGTGGGGACGTCCCGGGACGGGGTCTTCACGACGAGCGACTCCGGCTCGATCCCCGCGGGGACCTACGAAGTGATATCGCTCGAGGGGACGGCGGCCCCGGGCGCGACGATGGTCGTCGCGGCACTCACCCTCGAAGGGAAGAAGAGCGGGCCCGCCGACTCTGTCATCACGTTCGTCGTTGCCGGGATCCCCCAGGGTACCGTCACCGTGACCGTGACCGTCGACGGCGCGATGGCCCTCTCGCGCACCTACGCCCTCGGGGGACAGCCGGCGACCACGGCGACGACACCCGCGACGAGCCCGACTACCAGTCCTGCCACTACGGTGGCGACCGCGACCCCGACGCCGACACCGCTCCCCGCGGGAGGAGGCGGTGGTGGAGGGGGCGGGGGGACGGCGTCCATCGGGATCCCGGGGACGACCACCGCCACCGTGACGGCCACGCCGGCAGTGACGGAGAGCCCGCACGCGAACATCTCGCAGCCCGTCCCGCCCGAAACGGCAGTGACGGTCACGGAAACGGAACCCGCGACGACCCCGCCCCCGCCCACGAGGTCACCGTCCTTCCCGCTCGCCGCGGCTCTCGCCCTCGCCCTCGTGGCCATTGCCACCCGGAAGGTGCCCTGATCCCCGCATGCCCGATCTCACCCCGGACGAGCGCCCTCCCCTCCCCCCCCTCGGGGAGATCCTCCTCGCCCTCAACCCCGCGGAGACTCCCGCGGACCTCGCGCTCGTCTACGCGTGGACGTTCCTCTCGGTGGTCGCGATCTACGCCCCGGTCGTCAGCGAAAGCCCCCTCCGCGTCGTCCTCGCTCTCCCCATGGTCCTCTTCGTCCCGGGGTATGCCCTGATCGCGGCACTCTTCCCCGGGAAGGGGGAGATCGACGGGATAGAGCGTCTCGCCCTCTCGTTCGGCCTCTCGATAGCGGTCGTCCCGCTCATCGGCCTCGTCCTTAACTACACGCCATTTGGGATCAGGCTCGACCCCGTCGTCGTCTCGCTCGTCGTGTTCACGTGGTCGATGGCAGTGACCGCGCAGGTGAGGCGCGCGAGGCTCCCCCCCGGGGAACGGTTCTCGGTTCCATTCCGCGAGATGTGGGCGGAAGCGAAGAGCGAACTCTTCCCCGCGGACGCTTCCCGCCTCGACCGTGCCCTCTCGGTCCTCCTCGTCGCCGCGGTGGTGGCTGCAGTCGGGACGACCGTGTACGTCATCGCCGTCCCGAAGGAAGGGGAAAAATTCACCGAGTTCTACATCCTCGGCAGGGAGGGGAAGGCCGCGGACTATCCTACCGAGCTCGTCGTCGGGAGACCCGAGTCCATCATCGTCGGCATCGGCAACCACGAGTACAGGAACGTCACGTACTTCGTCGAGATCCTCCTGCTCGAGGCGCGTTTCGACACCGCCACGAACGAGAGCACCATCCCCTCGATGAAGAGGATGGCCTCATTCGCGGTCACTGTCCCGCACAACGCGACCTACGAGCAGCGCCACAACTTCACGCCGGGGAACCGCGAGGCAAACCAGGTGAAGTTCCTCCTCTTCAGGGACGAGCCGCCCCCCGACTCGGTCTGGGGCATGGACAGGATCAACGCGAGTTACCGGGACCTCCACCTGTGGGTCCGCGTGAGGGAAGGCCCCGGAAGACCGCGGTAACCTTCTTTTCCCCCTCGTCGAGCGAGACGTGCGTGACCTGCCACGGGATGCCCGTTCCCCGCGCGAGCATGCATGCCGCGAGGCTGCAGAGGCCGCAGGGATGCATCGTGCAGCACTTGGGGGACTCCCGCGCTACTGCAAGGCAACCGGGAAAGAGCCGGTATCCCCGCGCGGTCACCACGAGCGACTCGCCCTCCCGTTCCACCTCCACGCTCTCCGCGAGCCCGAGGACGTCCACGGCGAGCTCGCGTACCGCGGCCACAATCTCTCCTTCCGCCTCCGGGACAACGAGGGCGAGCTTGCGCTCGCAGTACTCGAGGAGGTGGGCTGCCGCCGGGAGGAGGGCGATTCCCGGCGTCCCGGTCCCCGTCACGAAGGTGAAGTCGGGAATCTCACCCGGCAGGCCCTGCCCGGCGACAGGCACGAACTCGCGGACCGGCCCGCCGCCCGGGGTGGGGACGAACCACGCGTCCCCCCTGACCCCGAGGTCGGCGCAGGCGCGGCACAGGTTCACCGTGGATGACGCCGAGAGGAGGGATGCGACCTCCGCGTCGAAGGGCTGCTCCCTTGCAAAGGACAGGACGAAGACGGCGGAGAGGAACGTCCCGACCCCGCTGAGGAAGAGCGTGGCAGTGACGACGTCATTCCTGCCGGTCAGCGTCGCGACGGAGAGGAGGACCGCGGCGGCGCCGAGGAGGACGCACCCCGCGACGAGGGAATCGTGGGCGGCGGGAATCTTCACGGGGAACCACCTGTGGCGCGGGAGACGATGTGCGACGCGGTACCGAGGACAACGAGGGCCGCCGCGGCGGACGCGGCGAGGATGGCGAGGAGGGGGATAAAAACGTGCCTCTGCGACGCGAGGGAGAACGCGAGCACCCACGGGATGAGGAGAACGACACCGGGCGGGAGGGTATCTTCCCCCGTCCCGCGGGCCTTGCAGGAGAGGACGAGGGCGAGCAGGAGGAATGTCTCGGCGGTGGCCGAGAGGTACGGGGACGCGTCCCACGCGAGGAACACGGGGGGCTGCCCCGCGAGGAAGAGTGCGACGGGGTCCTGCTTCCCGCGGTGGGCAGAGAGTGCCGGCAGGGCAAGGACCGGCCCGCACGCGATCGCGGCGAGGGCGGGGGAGGTGCCCGCGAGGACGACCGCCGCGGCGGCAGAGCCCACGGAAATTCCAATGAAGACGGGAAATTCCCCCCTCACGCGATCACCCTCACCGCAGAGAAACCGCTGCCCCGCAGGCGGCGCACGAGCCCGGGGGAGAGGGCCTCTTCCGGGATGCCGATCCGCGCGTCGATCCCGCGCCGGCGTGCGTGCAGGCCGAGGATCGCGAGGTGGCTTGGGTCCCCCGTCCCGTGCGAGAGGACGTAGAGCGCGGTCTCCCTCTCCCTCGCGAGCGCGCGGGCGCACTGGACCTCGAAGGGGATTGGTTCCACCGCGGGGACGAACGCGTTGTACACCTCGAGGAGGCGGCGCGTGAACTCCTCACCTCCGGTGCCGGCGGCCTCGCCCGCGAGTCTCTGCCGGAACCCCTCCGCGATCCCCGGGTCGAGGAGTCTGTAGCAGCGGACAGCCTGCGGGGGGGAGTGGTATTCCCGCAGGGCCTTCTCGACCCGTGCCGGCGACCTCCCGCCCGGGAGGAACGAGAGGAGGTTGGGCCCGGAGATGACCATGAGGCTGCACCCGCGGGGACTCTTGCACATCTCGCGCGCGGCGTCGAGCGCCGCACCGAGAACCGCGTCCCGGAGGCGCGCGGGAAAGGGGACGGACCCGTCCGGGAGGTCGACGACGAGGAGGGGGCTCTTGCCCTCGAGGCCGGAGAGCTCCCTCACGAATACCTTCCCGTGCTTCGCCGTGAGCTTCCAGTCGATCATTCGCGGGTCGTCCCCCGGGATGTACTCGCGGAATGACCGCACCCCGTGTCCCTGGAGCAGAGCCCGGGCATCTCCCTCGACCTCGCCGAACACCTGCGTCCCCTCGCCCGGCCTGAACCGGGCGACGGGGTCCACCCAGAGGGTGGGGGAAGAGAAACTGCCCCCCCTGAACGGGAGGAGGAGCGAGAAGAACGCGTCCTGCACGACGATATCGAGACCGCGGAAGGGGAGCCTGCCGCACGAGAAGGGGGAGATCGCGTAGGCGAGGGGCACGGTGGCAGGTCCCGGGATGCCGTGCACCGCGGTCGCCGTCCCGCCCGTGACCTGTGCGCCGGCGGGCGGGCGATCGGCGATCGCGACGCGGAGCCCGCGGGGGAGGGTGAACTGCACGGTGCACGCGACCTTGACCGCCCCGCCCTGCCGGAGGAATGCGGGAGTGGCATCCCGCCGGACACTCGTGCCCGAGGCGAGGATCTTCGCGGAATGGAGGAAAGAGAACGCCCTCCACGCGACGAGCCCGGCGATCGAGCCCGAGAGGAAGAGGGCCGGCGCGGAGTCGAGGAGGAAGGCGTAGAGGAGGAGGAAGGCTGCAGCGGAGAGGAGCACGAGGGAATGGCGCGTCGGCCTCACGGGTCAGGGCACCTCGATTCTCGCAAGGATGTCCCTAACGACCTCCGGGGGAGTGAGCGCGCTCACCCCTGCCTCCTGCGTGAGGATGATCCTGTGCTGGAGCACGGGCATCGCGAGGTACTTGATGTCGTCAGGGATGACGTACGTCCTCCCGCGGAGTGCCGCGAGGACCTTGCTCCCCCGGACGAGCGCGATGGACGCGCGCGAGCTCGCCCCGATGTGCACGTCGCCGTGGGTCCGGGTTGCCACCACGATGTCGCGGATGTACTCGAGCAGGTGCCCGTCGATGTGCACACCGGTGACCGAACCGGAGAGCGAGAGGATCAGCCTGCTGTTCATCACGGGCCGGAGCTGGGAGTAGTATGATTCCCAGTCGAGCCGGCCGGCATGCTCCCGGCGGATGATCTCGAGTTCCCCCTCCCCGTCCAGTTGTGAGAGGGTCATCGAGAACATGAACCGGTCTTTCTGCGCCTCGATCAGGGGGAACGTCCCCTCGTACTCGAACGGGTTCTGCGTCGCGATCACGGTGAAGGGAGAGGCGATCGGGAGGGTGATCCCGTCGATCGTGACCTGCCTCTCGCTCATCGCCTCGATGAACGCGCTCTGGGTCCGGGGAGCGAGCCTGTTTATCTCGTCGATGAGGAGGAAGTTGGTGAAGATGGGACCCTTCCGGAGGACGAAGTCCCTCTTCTCCTGGTCGTAGATGCGGACGCCGAGGATGTCTGCAGGCTGGCTGTCCACAGCGCACTGGAAGCGGGCAAACTCGCAGCCGGTCAGCCTCGCGAGGGCCTTGACCATCGATGTCTTCCCTGTACCGGGTGTCCCCTCCATGAGGAGGTGCCCCCCCGAGAGGAGCGAGATCACGCAGAGTTCGAGCAGGGAGTCGTTCCCCACGAAGAATTCACCCATCCTCTTCCTGATCTCCCCGTAGTACCGTGCGAGGACGGCGAGGTCGTCTGCCGGGACGGTCATCATTCCCGCCTCCCGCGCGAAAGGAAGAGCCCAAGGGAGAGCATCGAGAGGGTGATTATCGCCATTTGGAGAGTAATTTCACCTTTCACAAGATTAATGCCTTGGGTCAGCGGGCCGCATGCCGCGGTCCGCGAGTACTTCTGGTCGACGAGGACGCGGGGTTTCAGCGCGAGGACGCGGGAGACGAACTCGGCGTTCCCCGTGGGGGGTCGCGCCGAGAGCATCCCGTTGATGAAGATGCTCGGGTCGGATACCACGTAGAGCGTCCCCGCCCCCACGTTCTCCCTGGAGACGACGGGGAACCTCTCGAGGACTTCCCCGCCCCCCAGCCGGGAGTCCCCGTCCGCGTCCTCGAACGAGAGGAGCGACGTGGAGAAGACCGGGGTTCCCCCCTCGAGGGTGACCGGGTCGTTGCAGGCGATCCGGGATAACCCCTCCGAGAGGGGGTCGTTTCTCGCGGGGAACGCGACGACGGAGGACGGGTCGTCGAAGAGGCGGTCAACGCTCACGACATTCGCTTCGCGTACCCGGATGGACCCCCCGATTCCCGATATGAAGGCGTTGTCCTCCTCCCTGTCCGTCGCGACGAGGACGGTGTTCCCCCGCGAGAGAAAGTCCCTGACACGTTCCATTTCGTCATGCGGGATGCCCGGGACGGGTGCGATCACGAGGAGCAGTGCATCGCCGTCCCCGGAGAGGAGGGAATAGTCGGCGAGGGCCATCCCGCCGGCCGCGTCGATCGCGTCAAAGAGGAGCGATGTCCCGTTCCACTCGATGTTGCACCGGCTGTAATCCTCGGCGGTGACGGAGAGGTGGAAGAGGACGAGGACTGCGCCGGCCGCGGCGATCGTCCCCGCGACCAAGAGTACCCGGCTAATGGTCCCCCTCCCCGAGGATGCGCAGGGCGTCGCGGGCGTGCTGGACCACGAGGAGCCCCTCCTCCTCCGGGAGGGTCTCCCCCGCGTACACCACCTTCTCGTACCACTCCGCGAACCGGCAGACGAGGTCCCTCGCGCGCAGGTCCCTGCAGATCCCGCACATCTCCCGCGGCGTGAGGGACTGGGGGGAACGGATGGACTCCCGCTCGCCGATCGCCCCGCGCAGGCTCCGCAGGAGGCCCTGCCACGTGATCTCGACCGTAGTGGCGGCATGCCCTTCCGGAGCGACCCCGGGGGCAGCGGCATCACGGGGATGCACCACGTCCTCCTCCCGTGGCGCCTCATTCTCCAGGCTCCGGGGGACCTGCTGCTGCGGCCGGCGGGCCGCGCGTGACCCCGCCGCCCTGCGGCGGAGGTAATAGAGCGATCCCGCCCCCGCGAGGCAGAGGAGACCGGCGGGAACGAGGAGGGCGACCGGTCCGGCCGCGGGCTCTCCGCCCGGGGCCCCCGCCGCGGGCGCGGGGACGACGACCTCCCGGGGCTCGCTCTCCGAGGGGAGGAGCGGGAATCCATCCGCGTGGAACACTGCCCTGACCCGGTAGGCCCCAGGCGCAAGCCGGAGCCCCGCGGAGAAGGAGCCGTCGTCGCCGGTGTGCACGGTGGCGAGTTTCGACCCGCCCGCGAATATCTCCACGGGAGCCTGCCGCACGGGGCGCGGTCCCGCGTGGAGGTTCCCCCGGCATTGGACCTTCCCGGGAGAGGCGAGGGGGGTATCGAGCGAGAGCGCGGTCGGGATCTCCTCGACGGAGAACGAGTCCATGGGGGAGAAGACCGACCCCCCGAGCACGGCGAAGACGGTATGGGTTCCCGCGCGGTCCCTCTCCACGGGATGGGAATACGAGAAGGATCCGTCGGGATTGCCGGTGACGGTTCCCGCCTTCTCGAGGTCGATGTAGAGGTCGATCTCGGGGCCCAGGCCGGCGGGTGCATTCTCCACCCGTCCCCGCGCGACCACCGTGTCCCCGTAGGATGCACGGCGCGGGGAGACCTCGAGGGTCAGGAGTGGCTTTGTCCCCGAGGGATACAGGTATTCCACGGGAGATCCGGGACCGGACGCGCCCTCCTCGTGCTCGCGGGTGACCCGGTCGACGATCTCCCTGAAGTCGGAAATGCTCGCCCTGTAGCCGGACGTGTCGATCTCGAAACGCTCCCCGGTGGAGAGGATGACCTCGTCGTGCGCGAGGTACTCGCGGTAGAGGTCCTGTATCCGCATATTCAGTGCCTCGCCCTCGTACCGTATGCTGGTCACGGCGCCGGTGTCGCCAGCCTCCCTGAACCGCAGTTCGAGGGACCGGAGCTCGTCCCACCTCTCCGTCCCGTTCAGGAGCTCGGCGAGGATCTGCAGGTTCTTCTTGCTCGCGCGCCGGAACTCTGTGATATCCTTCTCATCAAGGTCGATTTGGACGACGAGCGAGTCGAGGCTCTTCACAAGATTGCTATACTCCCGGAGGTCGCGCGCCGCGTTCTCGAAATCGCCCGATTTGATGTTCAGTACGATGGACCCCGGGGTTCCGATGACATCCGCGAGGAGAGTGATCATCCGTGCACCCCTCTCCCCGGTCACCGGCCTGAGCGCGAGGGGATTTACGTGGCCATCGGCACGGGCATCGGAGGCAGGACTGTAGAGGAGCGGCGACCCCGCGCGCATCCCGGCGAGTGCGAGGCAGGCGATGCAGAGCACGGTGGCTGCCGCGAGGAGGATGGTCCGCCTCATCGCGCGAGTATCTCCATGACTTTCCGGGCCACGATCGCGCCGAAGAGCACGATCCCCGCTGCGATCACGAGGTTCTGGAACTGGACGTGCCGGGGCGTCGCGAATCTATCGGCGGCAAGCTCGGTGACCACGAGGGTCCCGACCAGCCACAGGACGAAGAATACCTCGAGGTCGAGCGTGCGGGCGAGGAGCATGAACCCGGCCACGACGATTGCCCACGCCGCGAGGACGCTTGCGGCAAGGTGTCCCTTTCTCATCGGTTACCACTCGGTTGGGACCACTCCGTAAAGAGGGTATCGCCGCGAAATCTCCGGGACGCGGGGGAAAATTTATCCCGGGGGAGCGCAACCCCCACTGAAAGGGAGGAATTGTGCATGCGCCCCATGACATTGCGGGCAGGCGTGGCAGTCCTGCTCCTCGTCCTCGCCGCGTTCCCCGCCGGCGCCATGACGTCCGAGAGGCTCGACATATCCATCGGGCAGGACGGGAATGCCGACATCCAGTTCACGTACTCGCTGGACTGGCTCGAGTACATCGCAGTGTACCTCCGGCTGGTCGATCCCGCGGCGGAACTCCAGAAGGCTCTCGAGTCGAACTTCAAAAAACCGGTCGAGGTAAAGTCCGTCACGGGGGAGAGCGTCAGTCTCTCGGTCAGATCTTTCGCGCGGGTCGAGAGCAGGAACGGGACGTTCACGGCGCGGACGCCGGGACTCTCGTTCTCGGAAGGCGAGAAGATCCTGAAATCGTACTGGTTTGCACCCCTCGTGAAGGCCGACCTCTCCCCGGCGGAGACGACGATCCGGTTCCCCGACGGGCACACCGAGACGTTCACGGAGCAGGTCGCGATCCCGCCGCTCGTCCACTCGTGGGAAGGGGAGAGGTAGGGCCGGACCGCGCCTCCGGGGAGTTCCTCCCCCCATTTTTCCCCGCCGGCAGGGCCCTGAAGTCCCAGAGTGCCGTGCACTTCCCCTGCCCGCAGCGTCGCCCCTTATGACCCTGCACGATCCACATGACAGGCATGGACGTGGAGGAGTTTGCGAGGCGTGCGCTATCCTCGGGCGCGGCGCCCGGCGAGGTCAGGGACCGCCTCGTGGAGCGGGTGAGGGAATACAAGCCGGGCATGCCGGAAAAGTACCTAAGAGAGTTTGCCTCGGCCGTCGTCTCCGAGGTCCGCAACACTTCCGGGCTTTCCGGCGACCTCTTCTCGTTTTGCCCTGCCGGCGTCACAATGGGTGAGTTCGGCGTAGGGTCCCGGGGGACGGGGGATTTCTTCGCGCACCGCCAGATCGCGAGAATCATCGGCGAGACGTCGGCATCCGTCGGCGTGGACGATATGGACGACGCGGGCGCGGTCGCGATCCCCGGGGACCGGAGCAGGGGACCCCTCTACCTCGTCTGCACGGTGGACGGGATGCACTCGCGCCTCTCGGACTTCCCCTTCCTCGCCGGGTTCCACGCGACGAGGGCGACCCTCCGCGACGTGTACGTCATGGGTGCGCGCCCCCTCCTCCTCTTCTCGGACATCCACGTCGCCGACGACGGGGACGTCGCCAAGATCTTCGACTACACGGCGGGCATCTGCACCGTCGGGGAGTCGGTGGGAGTCCCGCTCGTCGCGGGGTCCACCCTCAGGGTCGGCGGCGACATGGTCCTCGGTTCCCGCATGACGGGGTGCGTCGGGGCCGTCGGGATCGCATCCCGCCTCACCGCGCGCCGGGAGGCACGGCCCGGCGACGTCATCCTGATGACGGAGGGGGCCGGTGGGGGGACGATCGCGACGGCGGCACTCTACTCGGGCTACCCCGAGGTCGTGGACGAGACGATCAACCTCCACTTCATCCGGGCGTGCGAGGCGCTCCTCGCGAGCCCCGCGCTCGGCGAGGTCCACGCGATGACGGACGTGACGAACGGCGGCCTGCGGGGCGATGCCCACGAGCTCGCGAAGACCGCGGGGTGCAGGGTCGTCATCGAGGAGGAGAGGGTCGGGGAACTCGTCCAGGAAAAGGTATTTTCCATGCTGGAAGCCCTCTCCATCGATTACCTCGGCGTCTCTCTCGACTCCCTGCTCGTCACGGTCCCCCCGGAGGCCGCGGACAGGGTCGCCGCGGTCGTGCGCGGCGCGGGGGTGAGGATCGGCGAGGTGGGGTACATCGAGGAGGGAGAGCCGGGGGCGTACCTCCGGAGGGGGGGAGAGACCGTGGAGTTCGCCCCCCGGTTCCGCGAGTCTGCCTACACGCCGGTCAAGCGCGTCGTCGACTCGGCGCACAGGGACTTTGGAGAGATGAAGAGGGCAGTCGAGGACGCGGCAACGGCTGCAATCGAGAAGAAGGAACGGGTGAAAGCGTTACTCGCGGGGAAGGTCGCGGGGAAGGGCGGGAGGTGACACGCCGGCGGCGATGGCCGCACCCGTCCCCCTCATCCCCCGTGATCCTCGCGGATGGCGCTCCCGAGCCGCGCGACGATGCCGTTCAGCTGGATGAACTCGTTGTGCCCGTGGACGAGGTGTGCATCCCCGTCCCCGAGGATGGCCGCGACCCGGGGATCGTTGTACTCCCTCCGCGCGGCGTCCGATATCTTCCGGAGGACTTCCTGCGGGGAGAGGCCGTACTCGATGACGAGGTTTTCCACCTTCCTGAAGGCGAGGGAGACTTCCCCCTTCCTGATCGCGGAGAACGCGGACTGCGCGACCTTCCCTGCCTCGCCCTCGGAGAGGGCGGAGAGGCCCGTCTCCCTCCCCGCCTCGGAGACGAGCTGGAGGAGGACGATTGCCTTCCGGAGGTCCCCCTGCGCGGCCGCCGTGACGAGGTCGAGGTCATCGTCCGTGAGCGCGTCCCCCTTCTCCTCGCGGTCGAGGATGGCCCGGAGGTGGTTCCGGACGAGGTCGTCGGGGAGCGGCGAGAAGGAGAGGGGCAGGCAGCGCGACGCGATCGCGGGGATGATCGCGGACGGGTGGCACGTGCAGTACACGAACCTGCACGTCCGCGACGACCGCTCCATGATCCTGCGCAGGGCCTGCTGGGCCTCGCGGGGGAGGGAGGAGGCCCCCTCGAAGACGAGGATCTTGAACGGTGCGTCGAGGGGTTTGAGGCTCGCGTACTCCCTCGTGATCCTCTTGAAGTTGGCAAGCACGCTCTCCTCGGGCCGGTAGAGGTGCGCGTACCTCTCCTCACGCTCGAGGAACTTCTTTCCCTGCGAGAAGAGGTCGGAGGTGGGGATCACCGTGAGGTTCTCCCCGGCGAAGTCGCCATAGAGGGCATTCGCGAGGCACTCGACGCTCGCGCTCTTGCCCGTCCCCGGGGGGCCGGCGAGGATCATGTGCGGGACGGTGCGGGTCTGCGCGAAGTGCGCCATCCTCGTGACGACCCTCTCCTGCCCGACCATCTCCCGAAATGTCCTCGGCCGGTACTTCTCAATCCAGAGCACGGGAAAGCCTCCTCTGGATCTCTTCCAGCGCCTCGGATAGAAACTTTCTGTTGTCGTACGTGGTGGCGAGGTGGCGCGCCTCCTCCCGCGAGAGCGACCTGCAGGCCTCGGTGATGCGGGGGAGTGCCCGCGTCAGCTCGTCCACTATCGTGAGGCTCGCGGTCCTCGCGGTCCGGGAGAGGGGGTTTAGGTCTATCGCGATGACGGTCTTCCCGAGGCCCCGCAGCGCACTGCACCGGTCCCCGTCCTCGAGGGGGACGAGGACGGTGTCCGCGGCGTAGATGCCGTCCCGGAGGCAGAGCGCACGGTCGTGCGAGAGGGGGAGGAGGCGTTCTGCCTTCCCCTTCAGCACGGTGGCACCCGCCTCCTCGAGCAGCCGCGCGATCTTCTCCACGCGCTCCTCCGTCCTGTGGAAGAGGTTCACCTCGACGCGGGCCCCGGAGGCCTCCTGCAGGCGTGCGATCTCGCCCGCGGCGAGCGCCGCGGTGTTCCCGTTGACGGATATCACCGGGTGATGCGCGCAGAGGAGGAGCGCCGCGGCAGTCCTCTCCGCGAGGAGGGCGCTCTCCGTCGTCCTCTCCCCGATGAGGTAGTCGAACGCCTCCCCCCTCCCGTGGGCGCAGAGCCCCTCGAGCGTGACGATGCCCTCCGCGGCGAACCGGGCGATCCTCTCCCTCGCGACGAGGGAGTGGTACCTCGGGTGGTCCCTCGGGATCACCTGCTCACCCCGTGGAGCCGGGCGCCCTTGTCGTCGGGGTGGAGGACGAACACCTCGCCGAGCGGCGAGAGGACGTCGATAGCGGTCTTCCCGTACGCGAATATCCCGTTCCCGAGCATCGTCATCGTCGCGGGGATCCCGGCGGAGTCGCAGGCGGAGAGGGCGTGCCGGACCTCGGGCGTCACGAGGCCGCTCTCCTCCGCGAACCTGCGGGAGAGCCTGAAGAAGTCGAGGACGTCCCGCGGGCACCGTCCGGGGTAGGCCGCGGCCACACGCTCCATTGTCTCGCGGGAGCGGAGGACGGAAGGGGAGGGGAGGGGCCCGAAGACGAGCGCGCAGAGCGGCTCGATGACGTCGTGCGCGCGGTCGATGGGCGCGGCAACGCCCGGTCCCCTCCTGCAGTCCCTGCCGCCACCCGTGCACGCGGCAACGTCCCCGAGGCCCGTGTGGAACTCGAGCTCCACCCGGTGGGCGAGTTCCGCTCTCCCCCGCGGCCCGAGCGAGAGGTCAAAGAGTGCGTCCGCGGCAATTGCCGTCGCGAGGAGGGCTGCGGCGGAGAGGCCGAAGCCGGCACCGATAGGGAGGACGCACCGCGTCTCCACGGACGCCCTCACGCCGAGCTCGGCGAGGAGATACTCGACCGGGGGGGAGGTGAGGAAGACCGCGCGCATTGAGCCATCGCGCGGGTCGCGCCTCTCGACTCTGACGCTGTTTTCGCGTGCCGGCCGGACCGTGACGGTCACGCCCTCGCGTATCACGATGCCCGCGCCGAGGCTCCCCGTCTCCGCGGGGGTGGGCCCGTACACGGGCCTGAAGTACCCGGAGAGGTGCCCGGGACTCGATGCTGTGGCAGCCGGTGTCATGGGCGGTCGAGCCTGTGCCGGGATTCAAGGGGAGGGGCCACCACGGGCAGGGAGGGCCATCCTCCCGTTCGCGTGCGGGCAGTCATCCCCCCTCACCCCCGCGAGAGCGAGAATACCCTGATCGCGTCCGAGAGGATCTCGGCGGCGACGGCGTCCTTTCTCTCCGAGACCTGCCGGGCGGAACCATCCCGGGTGAGGATCGTCACGCGGGCATCCTCGCTTCCCATCGCGTCGGGATCGTTCGCAACGACGACCCCGATCTGCCCGCCGAGCATCTCCCCTCCCCGCGACGCGGCATCGCGCCCGAGCTTGAACGCGACGCAGGGGATCCCGAATTCCTCCGCGACCTCGCGGACGATCTTCGGGAGCGGGCGGAGGGTGATGGTCACGGGTTTCCCGCTCGGGATCTTCCCCTCGAAGGGATCCGGGGCGAAGTCCGAGACCGCCGCGGCCGATACGAAGAGGTCCGGCGGGTCCGTGGCGCAGATCCTCCGCACCTCCTCCCTCATTTCTGCCGCGTCGACCGCGGGGACGTTGCGCACGAGGGGGAACGTGTCGCCGTGCACGACCGTGACCCGCGCCCCGAGGCGGAACGCGTGGAGCGCGAGCGCCCGGCCCATCCTGCCCGAGGAACGTGTCGTGAGAATGCGCACGTCATCGACCCTCTCCCGGCACGGCCCGCTCGTGACGAGGACGTGCCGCCCGGCGAGGGGTTTTCCCGAGAGCTCGCGCTCGCAGAGGAGGACGATCTCCTCGGTCCCGGCGATCTTCGCCCGCCCCTCCTCGACACGGGGTTCCGCGACCACGATGCCCCACTCCGAGAGGAGGGAGAGGGCGCGGCGGACCGCGGGGTGGCGATACATCGACTCGTGCATCGCCGGTGCGACGACGACTGGCATCCCCCTCCCGATCGCCGTGGTCGCGAAGGTGGTGACGGGCGTGTCGTCTATCCCCGCCGCGATCTTGCAGATCGTGTTCGCCGTCGCGGGCGCGACGAGGAGGAGGTCTGCCGAGCCGCCCTCCCCGCAGTGGCGCACGTGCTCCACGAGCCCCGATATCCCGGTGATGGCGGGCCTCCCCGTCGCGTACGCGAGTGCCTCCGGCCCGACGATCCCGCACGCGGCGGCACTCATCACTGCCTGAACCGTGGCCCCCCTCCTCCGGAGAGCACGCGCGAGCCTGACAGTCTCGACCGCAGCGATGCTGCCACACACCGCGAGCACGATCTCCTTCCCGGAGAGGATCGCGTCCGGCCTCATTCCACCGTCACGTCCTGCACGCAGTGCCACGTGCGGGGCCCTAGCTTCTTCACCCTCCTCGTCCTCACGTGCGCGCGGATCCCCGCCGCGCCGAGGATCTCCCGTATCCTCGCGGTCGCGTCGCCGGCCGTGTGGACGTGGATGAGGGTCCCCCCCTTCACGTGCGCGAGCGCAGTGTCGAGGTAGTCGCACGAGTCGAAGTGTCCCATGATGATCCTATCGTAAGTCCCGGTAAGGCAGGAACGGCAGTCCCCGAGTTCCGGGGTGACCCTGTCTGCGACGCCATTTGCGCGGACATTCCTCACGAGGAAGGAGTATGCCTCGGCGTCTATCTCCACGGCGTGGACCCTCGCCCCGCCGAGGGCGGCGGGGAGCGTGAAGTACCCGATACCCGCGAACATGTCTGCGACCCTCTCGCCCGGCCTGACAGCCCTCCGGATGACCTCCTTCTCGCCCCTGTTCCCCGCGGAGAACATCACGCGCGTCGGGTCGAGGTGGAAGACGATGCCGTTCTCCCTGTGGACGACCTCCCCCGGCGTGCCCGCGAGGACGTGGACGCGGGGCTTGCGCCTCTGCCCCTCGCAGCCGGGAATCCACAGGACCGCCGTCGGTTTCCTCCACGAGAGGACGGCATCCACGTCCTTCTCCGCGGGCATCTGCTTCCCGTGGAAGACTGCGATCGTCCCCACCATCGTGTATCCCCTCCCGCGGGGGGGGACAGGGTCGGGGAGCGTCCGGGAACACGGGAAACCCTCCCTCACGGGGACGAAAGCCACGTCTCCCTGCACGAACGGACGCCTTGACCAGTCCACCCACTCCTCGCGCCGGATTGACCGGAGCTCGTCCCTTGGGATCTCCCGCACCCTCATCATGTTCTCACGGGAGGATGACCGGAACCTCCCTGTCGAGGAGAACGTGCACTATACTGCCCGGCGGGTATACTCCGCGCAGCGGAGCCATGACCTCGTGCGTCGTGCCTGTCGCGGGGTCGAGGAGGCCGAGGAGTTCCCGGTCGCGGAAGACTACTTCCCACCGGACGGAATCTTCTCTCCTCCCCACCCGCCTCTCCACCTGCCCTTCCCCCACGAGTCTCACCGTGCCCGAGTCGATGTCGATGCAGCGGAGGAGGCGCCCCTCGAGGCCGATGACCTCGACGTGCCTGCCCCGCACGGTCAGGACGTCCCCGGGGGAGAACCGCGGGAGGCGGACGAGGTACGTCACGCGGAAGAGCTGCCGCCCCGCCTTCTCGCCGACGAGCTTAGGGTGCGCGGAGTACTTCCCGCCGAGGGACTGCGTGATCGCGTGCGCGATCTCCCGTCCGAGCCTCTGCGAACCCACCGTGATGTCGAGGCCGTCCCTGTGCTCGTCCCACTTCGTGATGAAGGCGAGCCGCTCGCCCGAGGCGACCATCTCCCCGAGTGTTTCGCTCGCGATGCGCCGAGCCTCCTTTATCTCGCGGGGGGCAGGCTTGCGCCCCGTCGCCCTCAGTTGCACGATGCCCTCGTAGTAATTCCCGCTGATGAGCGAACACCGGTCGCACTGCTCCTTCTTCCACTCGACCTCTACCCCGCAGGTCCCCTCGACCGGAACCGAGAAGAGGGTTCCCCGGACGGTGCACTCGACGAGAGTCCTGTTCGGGCTCTTCTCCCGCCGGGAGAGGCTGAACGTGACCCCCGAGAGCTCTCTGTGGAGGGAGAGGGACTGCCGGACGAGGGAGAACACGAGTTCATCATCGTCCCCCCTCTCGTCCACCCACGCGCCTGCCTGCCGGTGGGCCCCGCACGTCGGGCAGACGACGATCCGGACGCGTGCCGGGCACTCAAGCCACCTCGTCTTTGCAACCCGGCAGGTCCCGCAGATCTCGCCGTTCGGGGACGGTCTCCCGCAGAGGGGGCACATGGAATCCTTAATGGACATGTCTCTTCCTTAAATGCGGAATATCTGGGCGTGCGGGACGTCGCCGATCATGAGGCAGGACGACCGGGAGATGAGTCCCATCTCGACGGCGAGTGTGATCGTCCTCTCCCCCATGAGGTTTGCGTTCTCGGCGTTCTTCAGCGCGTCCCTGACCTCTTCTTCACTCGCGAGGCGGTTCCCGTAGAACTCTTCCCTGATATGAACCTCCACGCCCTCCCTGCGGAGGGTCGTGTTCAGGAGTTCCCTGTCACACACCGCGACCACCTCCTCTCCCTTGGGGGTCCGGTGGATCTTCATGTACATCCTGGTGAATATGGGGCGGGATGGGATATTAAGGCTCCAACGGCGGCCGTCACAGGTGTATCTCCACCCCGTACACGCGGGAGGGCGTCTCCGCGTGGATCCTGTGCACGCTCTCCTCGTCGATTGCACCTGACGCGAGGAGATTCCGGGTCGCCCGCGGGACGGAACGGGGCCCCGTGACGGCACCCGGCCGCGCGTTCTCGTCCATGTAGTCGCTCTCCATCATGAACGCCCGCCCCTCCCTCGCCAGGGCGGGGACCGCGGGGTGCGTCGCGATCAGGGAGGGGACGAGGGGTGTCGTGGGAACCGCGTAGTGCTTGACGATGCGGTCGGGGTCGAGTCCCGCGCGCGATGCCATCTCCCTCATGTCCGCGCAGTCACCGCTCTCCGCGTGGACCTGGACGGCACACCCCACCTCGGCTGCCCGCTCGAAAGCGAAAGAGAGGACATCACACGACGCGGCCCAGACTTCCGGGGGCACCTCGTAGTGCGGCCTCCCGCTCTTGATGGCAACGGCGGCACCCTCTTCCACGAACCGGGCCGCGAGGGCGATCCCCTCCTTCATGATCTCAACAACCCTCCCGAGCGGGAGATGTTCCGAGAGCCGCGTGATCTCGGCCGGGTGCACGCCGAGGACCGGGAACGCGACGGCGCCGGCAGCATTGACCATCGACGCGACCTCGAGGGTCCCCTCGAAAACCGGGCGGAAGTCCTCGCCCCGGAGGGGGAAGATCCCGAATGACCCGGAGGGCTTGCTCACGAGGAAGACGTGCGTTCCCCCGGAGCGGAGGAAGTCCCTTGCCGCTGCCACACCCCTCCCGTTCCTCGGGTCGATGTGGATGTGGTCGTCCGTGATCGGGAACGGGTTCTTCCCCATCTAGTCCACGATCTCCATGAGGGGGTAGTCTCCCTTCCTGCGCAGGCGCGCCCGGCAGGGCACGCCGTCGACGCGCGTCGTGATCTCGACATCGAGCATGGGTCCCGAGAGCTCCGAGTAGCCGAACGCGTTTGGTACCATGAGATCCCTGTCGAGGTGCACCGTGACACTCTCCACGAACGGCTGGAGGGCCACGCTCTCCGCGATTGCCCTCTCGAGCGAGGGCGCGGTCCGCGGGCTGACGGGCGACCCGACCCACTGGTGGTAGAGGGCGCCCAGCTTGATCCCAGCCTCAAACGCTGCCTTCTCCCGTGCGGTCACCATGGATTACCCATTGTCGGCGGAATTGAAAAAGCGGTCGGGACCGCGTCAGATGAGCTTGATGTACCCCGATTTCGGCTCCATCGCCTCCCCCTCGCGGAGGAAGAGGTCGATCTGGGCCTTGATCTCCTCGCGCGAGAACCCCTGGGGCACGAGGATGTCCATCAGCTCGGCGATGGCGACGCGATCGTTGCCCGTGTCCTTCTGGATCTGCCGGATGGTCTGCTTGATCGTCCTGATGAGGTCGCGCCTCCCCTTCGTGATGCCGCTCGAGACGCGGTCGATCTCGAACATCCCTGTCTTGGGGTCGTACGCGACCTCCCGCAGGCAGGAGTCGACGATCCTGATCACCCTCTCGGCATCCTCCCTCGTGATCTCCTGCGAGAGGCGGACCCTCGCGCTCGCCTCCGCGAGCCTGACCAGCGCCTCGAGCTGGCGCGCGGTGATGGGAACGGGCTTGTCCGATCCCGCCGCGAGGTCGCGCAGCTGGATGTAGTACGCCGAGAGCGCCTCCCTCGCCTCGTCCGTGAGCCGCGGGAAACACGTCCGCCTCGCGTAGGCAACGTACTTCCTGAAGAGCTGCGGGTCGATCTCCGGTGTCACGGGCCGGAGCTGCTCCTCGATGTACTTCTCGTCCACGCCGGGGATGGGCCGGTGGCGGTGCTGGGCAATCATCTCGCCGATGCTGTGCGCCTTGAGGATGTGAGACGCGATCGCGGTGTCGCGGGTGTGGTCCGGCTTGTCACTCATCTTGAAGATGAGGTCGAAGCGCGAGAGGAGCGACCCCGGCATGTTGATCTGGTCGTGGATGGGCAGGTAATCGTCAAACCGCCCGAGCTTCGGGTTCGCGGCACCGAGGAGGGCGCAGCGTGACTTGAGGGTCGCCGTGATGCCGGCCTTCGCGACGCTTATCGACTGCTGTTCCATCGCCTCGTGGAGGGCGGACCGGTCCTCCTTCTGCATCTTGTCCATCTCGTCCACCGCGGCGATGCCCATGTCCGCGAGGACGAGTGCCCCGGCCTCGAGCGTCCACCGCCCGTCCCCGAACTCGTCCTTCACGGCCGTCGCGGTGAGCCCCGCGGAGGTCGAGGACTGCCCGCTCGTGTAGATCGCGCGCGGGGAGAGCTTGACGACGTACCGCAGGAGCTGGCTCTTTGCAATCCCCGGGTCCCCGATGAGGAGGACGTGGATGTCCCCGCGGAGGCGGCTCCCGTCCGGCATCTCCTTGGGGATCCCGCCGAAGAGCTGGTACGCGATGGCCTCCTTCACCTCCTCGTTCCCGTAGATCGTGGGCGCGATCGAGTGGATGATCTTCCGGTAGATCTGGGGATCGCGGGAGAGGGCGAGGATCTTCTCCTCGTCCTTCTCGTCGATCTGGACCTCCTCGAACTCCTTCTCCGCGATCTCAATCGAGTTGCACTCGAGGTAGATGTCAAAGACCGTGTTCTTCTCGCCGTGGGTGACGCGCTGGACCGAGCGGAGTATCCCGTTGATCACCACGCGGTCGCCCGGGGCGACCTTCCCCGTGAGGTCGTCGGTGACGTCGACATCCAGCGTCTGGGGCTGTTCCCCACCCCTCAGTCCTTCCGGGGACTCCTGTATCCGTATCTTCTGGGAATCGACGAAACGCGACCGCTTGGGAATGAGCTCGAGCTTCTTGAACGTGCACCCCTCGACCGCGCATCCGTCGGGCTCCCTGAACTTCCCGTACCCCTGCTCCCTGACCGTGATGTGGCCTGCCGGGCAGCGGAAGACGGCCTGCACGATCCGCGGCCGGACCTCGGTCGTCTTGCGCAGGATGCCCTCGACGCTGATGAACTTGTTGATGTGGTCGGCGCGGATGTTCCGGATGGCAACCTTCCGGGGGAGGTTGTAGAACCGGACGTTCACTTCCCCGGTGGGTTTCCCGTCCTTCCCCTTGACGAGCTGGTGGTTCTTTATCGCGTTCTTCACGTCCTCGATGACCTTGCCGGGGTTCTCGAGGAGCTCGTCGGCCATGCGGAGCCCGGTCTTGCCGAAGCTCTCCAGTTCCCTGTAGTCTATCTCGAGGGAACGCTTGTACGGGTACTCGCGGGCAAGCTCGAGGAGCTGTTTCCTGTAGCGGCTCCGGAGGAACCTGCTCCAGTCGGCGTCGCGGTCGATGATCTCCTCGTCGCTTTCCCGTTCCGGAATCGGCTCTTTTCCCTTCATCTCTCGCGCGCGAGGAGGACGAAACGAGCGATCATGGCATCCATCTGGATGTCGGTGCTCGCGCCCTCGGAGAGCCGGAAGTCGGTTGTCCCCATCTGGTCGATGAGGGCGACCCTGAGGTCAGGGTCCATCTCGCGCTTCGTGATGGCCCTGTAACACTGGTTTATCAGCTCGTTGGGCGCAATGCCCCTCTCGTCGAGGAGGTGGTGGAGGATGGCAATCGACCCCTCGAAGTCGCCGGAGAGCGCGGTCGAGAGGAGTTCCTCGATCTCCTTCGGGCGTGCCGTGGCCGTGATCTCGTAGATCATATCCCCCTTTATCTCCGGGGAGAGGATTGCCGCTCCCTGGAGGGCGTTGATGGCCTTCCTCATGTCACCCTGCGCAATGTCGATGATTGCCGCGATCGCATCCTCGCTCACCTTGAGGCCCTCGCAGTCCGCGATCCTCAAGATCTCCTTCGTGATCGCCTCGGGCGAGAGGCTCCTGAACCGGTAGATGGCACACCTGCTCTGGATGGGATCGATGATCCGCGAGGAGTAGTTGCACGAGAGGATGAACCTGCAGGTGGACGCGTAGCTCTCCATGGTCCTCCGGAGGGCGGCCTGCGCGTCGGGCGTGAGGGCATCGGCCTCGTCGAGGAAGAGGATCTTGAATTCCGCGCCCCCGAGGGGGGAAGTCCTCGCGAACTGCTTGATCTGGTTCCGCACGACGTCAATCCCCCTCTCGTCCGAGGCGTTCAGCTCCCTGAAGTTCATGTGCCACGATTCCCCGAAGAATTCCCGCGCGAGGGCAATGGCAGCCGTCGTCTTTCCCACCCCCGCGCTCCCCGTGAAGAGGAGGTGCGGGAGGTTCCCTGTCCGGACGTACCCAGAGAGCCTCTCCACGATCTGGTCCTGTCCCACGATGTCCGCGAGCCTCGTCGGCCGGTACTTCTCGATCCAGATCAGGTTCTCCTCTTCCATGGGGTTCCCCTCGCGGGGTCGATTGGCCCCCCGCGTGTCTCCACTATATCTGCGCGGGGAGGGCAAAGACGTTTTGTTCCCGGGGTGGTTTCCCCGCGCGCGGTGCGATATCCGCGCGCGTTTATTTCCCGGGAAGCCCTGGTGGAAAAAAGGTGGGCCCTATTTCTCCTCCTCGAAGAGCGCTACCTTCGCCTGCTGTTTCTTCCAGTAGTAGTACCCGACAGCGGCGAGGGCGAGGATGACGAGGAGGAGGAGCAGGAGCCACGCGAGGGAGAAACCGACCCAGTAGGGAGTCGCGGGCGGGAGTGTCGTGGCCGTGACGGTCGTCGCGTTCCCTTCGCCGGGCCCTTCCGTCGGCATTGGGGTCAGGGTCGGCGTGACGTTGCCCCCTGTCACCCCACTCTCGGACTCGCCGGTGGCGGCTGCCTCAAGGGTGGGCTGCGTCGTGGGGACAGTGGTGGGGATGAACCCTCCACCACCGCCACCACCGCCCCCGCCACCGCCACCGCCGCCACCTGACCGCTCGAAGGTGACGCTGATCGTGTGGTTTGCGAGGACGTTCGTGAACGTCCACGTCGCCTGCGGGCCCTTGCTGTCCCCGTCGACGACCACGTTCCTCGTGTAGTATCCCACCGAGGGCGTCATGGTGAACGTGATGTTGCTCCCCGCGGGGACGCTCACGAGGCCCGAGGGGACGATCGTCCCGCCCTCGCTGGCCGTTGCCTCGATGTAGAACGTGAGCGTCCCGTTGGGCATGAACACCGCGTGTATCGTGTGGTTGGACGTGACGTTCGAGAACGTGTAGACCGGGACGGGCGCGACACCCACGCCGTCGATGGAGAGGCCCGCTGTGTAGAAGCCGGGATCCGGCACGATCTCGTACACCTGCGTGCCCATGTACGGGACGAGTGTCAGCCCGGGCGGGATGATCGTCCCGTTCTCGGTCGGGAGGGCGGTGATCCCGAACATCGCCCTCTCGAATTCAGCGTGGAGCGTGTGGTTCGCGCGGATGTCCGAGAGCGTGTAGCTCCTCGGTGCACCCACGTCTTCCCCGTCGAGGAGGAGGCGCTTCACGTTGTGGCCGGTCTCCGGGACGAGGGTGAAGTCGATGCCGGATCCTTCCTGGGCATAAAGCGTGCCGTTGGGGATGATCGTCCCGTTCGGGCCGGCCGTCGCGACGACTGTGTAGAGGACCGGCGGGATCGGGGTGAGGTTTGCGTAGAGGTCGACGGTCTGGTCCTTTGCGGGGTACGTGGGGATCGGCTGGGTGAGGGGGTAGTATCCGGGATGCGCCACGGTGAAATTGGTGTAGCGCGGTGCGGTCAGGTAGACGGTCACGAGCAGGGTCCCGCCGGATATCTGGCCCTTGTAGTCTTGGTCGAAGTGCACCGTGGCCCCATCCACGTTGGAGTGGACGCGGAAGTAGCCCTTGTCACCCCCGGTAGGGGGAAGGACAATGATGTAGCCCGACCGGGTGAGGGTGCTGTACCCGTACTCGTTTGCCACGGTGAGGTTCACGGTGTATATCCCTGCCTCCTGGTACCGGTGGACGGGGTTCTGCTCGGTGGATGTCCCGCCGTCGCCGAACGTCCAGCTCCACGTCTGGGGATTCCCGGTCGAGAGGTCGTAGAAGGCGACGTCGAACGGGAGGACGCCCGTGGTCGCGTTCGCGACGAAGTTCGCATTGGGCGGGCCGACGGGGGACGGGGTGACATTGATGTAGTGCACCTTCGTCATGGTGTCGGGCCCGCAGTCGTTCCAGACCGTGAGGGATACCGTGTAGATGCCCGGTTCCCTGTACACGTGGAACGGTCTCTGCTCGTCGGATGTATTCCCGTCGCCAAACTCCCAGTACCAGCTCACGATCTCGCCGGTCGAATTGTCGCAGAACTGGACGCCGAGGGGGTTGTTCCCGCTTCGGGGACTCCCAGTGAAGTCCGCGACGGGGAGTTCGCAGGGCTCGACTGCCCTTATGTACATGGATTTTACCTCGGAGTCTGACCCGCAGTCGTTTGCGACCGCGAGGGAGACTGTGTAGTTCCCGGGCTCGGTGTAGGTGTGGGTGGGGTCTTTCTCCGGGGAAGTGGTGTTGTCGCCGAAGGACCAGGAGTACGCGAGTGGCGGGGTCCCGGTGGAATTGTCGGTGAACCGGACTGCGAGCGGGACAAACCCCCACGTCCTGTTCGCGGAGAAGTCAGCGGTGGGCGGGGTGCAGGGCGGTCTCACGAGGACGTACGCGGTCTTCGTCTCGGTATCCTCGCCGCAGTCGTTTGCGACCGTGAGGGAGACCGTGTAATTCCCGGGCTTGGTGTAGGTGTGGGTGGGGTCTTTCTCCGCGGAAGTGGTGTTGTCGCCGAAGGACCAGGAGTAGGAGAACGGCTCTGTTCCCGTCACGGTGCTTTCGAACGCGACGGTGAGGGGTGCGTACCCCGAG
>JASFYI010000004.1:92441-196321 GCA_030055515.1 Methanolinea sp.
CGTTACCCCGAGGTGACGTTCGCGGAGAAGTCAGCGGTGGGCGGGGTGCAGGGCGGTCTCACGAGGACGTACGCGGTCTTCGTCTCGGTATCCTCGCCGCAGTCGTTTGCGACCGTGAGGGAGACCGTGTAATTCCCGGGCTCGGTGTAGGTGTGGGTGGGGTCTTTCTCCGCGGAAGTGGTGTTGTCGCCGAAGGACCAGGAGTAGGAGAACGGCTCTGTTCCCGTCACGGTGCTTTCGAACGCGATGGTGAGGGGTGCGTACCCCGAGGTGACGTTCGCGGAGAAGTCAGCGGTGGGCGGGACGCAGGGCAGGCAGGAATCGTCCTTCAGGACGAACAGGAACCCCCCCGTACCCTTCGGCTCGAACGCGGGGGGGTACGGGTCGGAGAAGGGGAAGTCACTCGAATCGGAAAAGCCTGTGAGGTAAGCGTTCCCGCGGCCGTCGGTCGCAACCGCGGTGCCGGTATCCATCCCGCTCCCCCCGACGTACGTCGCGTAATCGGGTCGTCTCTCGCCCGGGCAGAATTTCACGAGGAACGCGTCGGTATACTTGTGGTCCCAGTTCCCGAGGTAGGGCTGGAACGGGTCGACGACGGGGAAGTTGATCGACCCGGTGGTACCGGCAATGAAGACTGTGTCAGTTTGGTCCACGACGACGCTGGTCCCCCAGTCATTGCAGAACCCGCCGAGGTATGTGGAATAGGCGAGTTCGCGCCCGCTGGGCGAGAGGACACTGTAGAAGGCGTCTATCGCGCCGCCGGACGATGACTGGAACGCGTCCTTCACCGGGAATACCGAGAGGAACGTCGATCCCGTGACGTGTGCCCGGTTCTGGGAATCGACGGCGATCGAGTATGCCGCGTCCATCGAGGGACCACCGAGGTAGGTCGAGTAAACGAACCTCTCGCCACCGGGTGCCACCTTGGTGACGAACGCGTCGCTCCACTGCCCCCCTCCCAGGGTGGACTGGTACGCGTTCGCGACAGGGAAATCGGCCGAGAAGGTCTCGCCCGTCACGTAGGCATTGCCATCGCGGTCGACTGCCACTCCTTTCCCGGAATCCTTCTGCCTCCCCCCGATGTATTCTGCATAGAGAATCTCACTCCCGTCTCCTGTCAACTTGAGGACGAAGGCATCCTGGTTCCCGCGGTACTCCGTGTGGGTCGGGTGGTCCACGTCGGGCATCCTGAACGACGAGGTGTCGCCGGCGATAACGATGTTCCCTGTGGGGTCGAGGGCTATTGCATTCCCGGAGTCCGCGCCGGTCCCGCCGAGGTACGTGGAGAAGAGGAGGTCCGAGCCGTCGGGCGAGAGCCGGAGCGCGAATGCATCCGTGTTCCCCGCGAGGTAGCCCTGGACCGCTCCCGCGAGCGGGAAGTCAACGGACTCCGTGGTTCCCGTGAGGACAGCCTCGCCGGATGGATCGATGGCGATTGCGAGCGGGGTCTCGTTCCCGCTCCCGCCGATGTACACGACGTAGACGGGGGACGTCCCGCCGGGATTGACCTTCGCGACGACGATGTCGGTCCCGCCGCCGAGGGGACCGAGTATTTTACCCTGCGGGGAATAGAGACCTGCGAAGGTTTCGCCCGTCACGTACGCGGACCCGTCCCGCGACGCGGCGACACTCCTCCCGTGCGCAAGCCCGAGACCTCGCAGGGAGACCCCGTACTTCATGACGGGGTCGATGACGAGCGTGTGGCGTGGATCGTGGGGGCCGATGGAGAAGCCGACCCTGTTCCTGCCAAGGAGCGCGAAGGACGCGCGGACGGGGACTGTCGTGCCGTCAATCACCTGGTACGAGACGGGAGGGGACTCGGTAATCGTCCCCGCGGGCGTGTGGATCTCGAGGGACCCGTCCTCTGCGAGGGAGAGGCCGGATATCCCCGAGTACTCGATGGCGATGGACTCTGCCCTCGCCCCGGGGGACACGAGGAACGTGCTCTTCAGGCCGTCGGGCGTCCCGGAGTACTCGAGGTCGATCCCGGGGTAGAGGTCCCCGTAGACGATTGCCCGGTAGGCGGGCACGCCCGTGTACCACGAGGAGGGATCATTCCCGAGGAGGAAATTCACGGTCGTTTGTGCGGGTTCAAGACCGGAGATCTCCGGGCAGGGATTCGCGCCGGGGAAGCGGTACCCAAGCCCCGTCACCGTGTGTCCCCCCTCACCCAGTGCGGCGAGTTTCACCGATACGCCCGCGGGTGCAAAGGAGAGGGATCCCCCGTCCGTGAGGGCGACGAATCTCGTTCCGTCGCCGGCCTGCCCCGCGTTCTCGACGAAGAGGAGGGGGAGTGCCTGCAGGCTCCCCGGTGCCCCCCCTCCCCCGGGAACAGCGGCCGGGTCGCCGTCCACGGATGGAACGGGCAGGGCGGAGACCCCGCATGCGATGACAATGACTATGAAAATGATCCAAGCGAGCCTTTCTGTCCTCATATAAACCCTGTACACTCACTGGAGGAAGTCACACTATATAAATCTATGCGTAAAAATGACAGATACTGACTCCATTTTCCGATCCGTCTCTGTAAAAAGTTCCATGTGCCCGGGGAATTCATCGTTCGCGCGTGGATCTTCCCGACCCCCGATCCCCTCAGTCCCTCCCCCCCGGGACCATTCCTCCACCGTTTCACGCGGTGCGTTTCCCGAAATACGGCGGGGAGACCGCGTGGGGGGACCGGGTCGTTTGCGGTCCATTCTCCGATGAATACGGATATGTGGAATGCACGCACACATGATGTGCACAGGACCGGGAAAAGGAGGCGGCTGGCCGCCTGTTCCCGCAGGGCGTGATGTTCCAGAGGGTTTTTGCCGCGGAGTTCAACTCGGCATCGATACACTATCCCCCGGGGTCATCCCACGCGGAGGCCCCCGTGCTCACACCGGGAGGTGCCCTCCTCTCGCTCGTCTACTTCGCGGGAGCCCTCCTCGAGGCCCACGGGTGCGGGGGCGGGACGGTCCACGCCCGCGTGGCGGACCCGACCGGTGCGATCTCGCTGCAGGCCGATTCCCGGTCTCCGGACGTGTGCACCCTCCTCTGTTCCCTCGCCCCGCCCTGTTTCATCTCCGTGGTCGGCAGGCCGGTCCTCGCGGGCACGGGGCAGTCGGCCCGCTGCATCCTCCGCGTCCTCGACGCGAGGGTCGTCGACCGGTACGTGAGGGACGCCTGGGTCCTGCGGACGGCAGAGGACACTCTCGAGAGGATCGCGAGGCTGGAGGAGTCCCTCCGGTCCGGCGGCGGGGATCCCGTCGCCCGTGCAGTGGCAGATGCGTACGGCCGGGATCCCGAACGCCTGCGCTCCCTCCTCGGGGCCGTGAGGGGCGCCCTCCTGAAGGTGGAGAGACCGCGTCCCGCAGGAGCGCCCAGTGCCAGTCCCGAGGAGATCGTCCTCTCCATCATGAGGGAGCACGGCGGCAAGACGGGGATATCCCTCGAGGAGATCGCGAGGAGGGCCGCTGCGCTTGGGCTCTCCGCGCGGGACGTCGCCGCGGCGGTCGAGACCCTCTGCAGGGAGGACGAGTGCTACCAGCCGAGCAAGGGAGTTTTCAAGCTCTTATGAGGCTCGACTTCATCGAGGAGGGACCTGCACTGGTCGTGGAAAACGAGAGGAGGATCCTCGTCGCGGGAGACCTCCACTTCGGGATCGAGGCGTCGCTCTCCGGCCAGGGAATCCACATAAGGAGCAAGAGCAGGGAGAGGATGGACCGCCTTCTCGCCTGCATCGAGAACGCGGGCCCAGACCTCCTCCTCCTCCTCGGGGACATCAAGCACAGTGTCCCCTACACCACGAGGCTGGAGATGAGGGAGGTGAGAAAGTTCTTCGAGGAAGTGAGGGGGAAAGTCGACCTCCTCGTGGTGCCCGGGAACCACGACCCCGGGATCGAGGATTTCCTCGCGCCCGGGGAACTTGCCCCCCGCGACGGGATCGTCCTCGACGGTGCAGGGTACCTCCACGGCCACACGTACCCGAACCCGGCGCTGCGGGGGCACCTCATCGTCGCGGGGCACCACCACGTGATGCTCTCGGTGAGGGACGAGGTGGGGTGCGCGTTGCGGGCACCCGGGTACCTCCTCGCGGCACTCGACGAGGCATGCATCCAGTTCCCGGGGGAAAGGCGGGAAGGAGAGTCCCCCACGAGGGTCCTCTTCATCCCGGCCTTCTGCGAGCTCGCGGGGTATGACATCGTCTCCATGGGACGCGACCCGATCAGCCCGCTCTCCCGCTGCATCGACCTCTCGACGTCGGAAGTTTTCCTCTCCGACGGGACATTCCTCGGCCCGTACTCTCTCCTGGAGGAGAATGGATCCCACAGAGGACCTTGACCCGCGCGTGAGGCAGCTCATCCGGGACCGGGGTTTTTCCCGGATGTCCCCCATCCAGCAGGCCGCGATCCCCCTCGCGAGGGAGGGCAAGAACCTCCTCGTCATCGCCCCGACCGGGACGGGGAAGACGGAGAGCGCGATGATACCCGTCTTCGACGGGATGCTCCGCGTGAAGGGCGGGGGAATCACTGCCCTCTACGTGACGCCGCTGCGCGCCCTCAACAGGGACATGCTCTCGCGCCTCTCGTGGTGGTGCGAGAACCTCGGTCTCTCGGTGGGGGTCAGGCACGGCGACACGCCCGCATCGGAGCGGCGGAAGCAGGCCCTCTCCCCGCCCGACCTCCTCATCACGACCCCCGAGACGCTGCAGGCACTCCTGATGGGCAAAGTAGTGAGGAAGCACCTCTCGACGGTGCGGTACGTGGTCGTCGACGAGATCCACGAGCTCGCGGGGAGCAAGCGGGGAACCCAGCTCGCCGTGGCCCTCGAGAGGATCGTCGAGTACGCGGGAGAGTTCCAGCGCATCGGTCTCTCGGCAACCGTCGGGAACCCCGGCGAGGTGGGGAAGTTCCTCTGCGGCGCGAGGGATTTCTCCGTCGTCTCCGTCCCTGTCGCAGAAAGGCTCGACGTGACCGTCGAGTACGCGGGGGACTCGTTCGAGTCGCAGTGCAGGTGGATATCCAGTGCGATTGACAGGCACCCTTCGACCCTCGTCTTCGTGAACACGCGGGTGACGGCGGAAGCCCTCGGCCACTGCCTCTACCAGAGGGGCGACGTCGAGGTCCACCACGGGTCCCTCTCGAAGGAGGTGCGTGTGGAGGCCGAGGAGAGGTTCAGGAGGGGGGACGTCCGGTGCCTCATCGCGACGTCGTCCATGGAACTCGGGATCGACATCGGGAGGATCGAGCACGTCATCCAGTTCGGGTCGCCGCGCGAGGTGATGCGGCTGGTCCAGCGCGTGGGGAGGGCAGGGCACCAGCTCGACACGGTCTCGAGGGGGACCGTGCTCGCGACATCTTTCGACGACCTGCTCGAGTCGGCCGTGATCGCGCGGCGGGCGCACGCGGGCCAGATCGAGGAGGTGGCCATCCACACGCGTGCCGCCGACGTCCTCGCGAACCAGATCGCGGCACTCGCCGTCGAGTACAGGGAGATCTCCCGGAAGAAGGTGAAGGAAATCACCTGCAGGAGCTACCCGTTCCTCGGCGCGGAATCACTCGTCGACGAGGTGTGCGCCCAGATGGCGGAGCACCGCCTGATCAGGCTCGACGGCGACCTTGTGCGGGCGGCCGCGCGGTCGCGCCGGTACCTCGCGGGGAACCTCTCCATGATCCCGGACGAGAGGAAGGTCGTTGTCTTCGACATGGTCTCGCGCAGGTCAGTGGGGACGCTGGACGAGTCCTTCGTCGCGGGTTTCATCCACACGGGGGTCGTCTTCGTGACGAAGGGACAGCTCTGGAGGGTCCTTGACATCGGGGACGGGCAGGTCACGGTCGAGCCGGCCCGGAAGGCGAAGGGGGAGATCCCGTCGTGGGAAGGGGAACAGATCCCGGTCCCCTTCTCCATCGCCCGCGAGGTCGGTGCCCTCCGGCGGACGAGGGACTTCTCGTCGTACATGCTCGGGGACGGCCCGGCCGGGTACGCGAGGAAGTTCCTCGAGGAGGTGGAGAAGAACCGGACCCCCGTCCCCGACGACACGCTGATCACGCTCGAGAACGTCCCGGAAGGGGTCGTCTGCAACGTGTGTGCCGGCCACAGGGCAAATGAGGCGCTCGCGCGCGTCCTCTCCATCCTCATCTCGGCGCGGTTCGGGACGACCGTCGGGATCGAGATCGATGCGTACCGCATATTCCTCCGCCTCCCGCCGGCGGTGAGGGCAGCCGACGTGAGGGAGATCCTCCTCTCGCTCGAGCCGTCCCACCTCGAGGTCATCCTGCAGCTCGCGATGAAGAGGACGGCCCTCTTCCGGTGGAAGATAGTGCAGGTGGCAAAGAAGTTCGGCGCGATCGACCCGGACGCGGACTACGAGAAGATCCCCCTCTCCCGCCTCGTGGAGACGTTCGAGGGGACGGTCGTCCAGAAAGAGGCGTACCGCGAGCTCTTCTCGGTCTACATGGACGTCCCTTCCGCCGCCCGGATCGTCTCGCTCGTGCGGGAGGGTGCCATCCGCGTCGTGATCTCGCCGCCGAGCATGATCGGGGCGGCGGGTCTCTTCTCCTCCCGCGACACGGTCCCCCCGCCCGCCGCGGACCAGGCCGTGATCGCGACGCTCCGCCGCCGCCTCGACCAGCAGGAGGTGATCCTCTTCTGCATGAACTGCAGGAACTGGAAGTCGAGGACCGTGGTGGGCCGCGTGCCCGACCGGCCCGCGTGCCCGCGGTGCAACGCGAGGTTGATCGCCGTCCTGAAGCCGTGGGAGGAACCGCTCATCGGGAGGATCGCCGGGAAGGCGAAGACCGAGGAGGACCGCGCGGTGGAGGCGAGGCTGCTGCGGAACGCAAACCTCGTCCTCTCGAGCGGGAAGAAGGCGGTCATCGCGCTCGCGGCAAGGGGCGTGGGACCGGAGAATGCCTCGCGGATCCTCTCCACGCTCGCGGACGGAAACGCGTTCTACGCCGAGATAATCAGGGCAGAACGCAATTACATCCGGACGAGGAAGTTCTGGTGAGCCGGGGGGGCCGGGACACTCGTGAAAACCCCGGGTACGCGGCGGTCGGCAACCTCCCTCCCCCGGGGATGACCTGCCGGGTGGGGGACGGGGGGGAGGGCACCTTCTGGGGGATCTAGGGACCGGGCCGGGAGCGTGGGATCGTGCCGGCAGACGGGTTGCATTTTCGTGGATGGTGGGAAGGGCGGGTGGTTTCCCAGGATGAAAAAGACACCTTAATGAATCGGCTCCCCCCATTATCTGATTCATATGGCTGTTTCAGGACACAACATGCGGGACTACCGGGAAGTCTACGATACGTTCTCGCTGGAAGTGCCGGAATACTATAATTTTGGATTCGACGTCATCGACAAGATCGGGGAGAGGGACCGGAACCGGCTGGCGATGATATGGGTGAACCAGGAGGGGAAGGAGAGGACCTTCACGTTCCGCCAGCTCTCCAACCTCTCCAATTCCGCGGCCAACATGCTCCTCAAGTACGGGATCGTGAAGGGGGACCGCGTCATCATCATGCTTCCCCGCGTCCCGGAGTGGTGGATATTCGCACTCGCCTGCATCAAGCTCGGCGCGGTCTTCTGCCCCTGCCCGACGATGCTCACCCCAAAGGACCTCAAGTACCGGATAAACGCGGCGAAGATTCGGATGGTCATCACCGACAGGGAGAATTCGGGGAAGATCGAGGAGATCTGCAGCGAGTGCCCGACGCTCCAGTCGCGGCTCGTCGTGGACGCCGAGCTCCCGGGGTGGATCAGCTACCCCGTCGAGCAGGAGTACCCCGCGCCCGTCTCGCGGACGCTCGTCTCGATCGCGGGCATGGAGAGGACGAAGTCGACGGATCCCCTCGTCATGTACTTCACCTCGGGTACAACGGGCGAGCCTAAGATGGTCCTCCACACGCACGCCCTCCCCCTCGGCCACGTGACGACGGGCAGGTTCTGGCTCGACCTCACGGAGAACGACCTCCACTTCACGCTCGCGGACACGGGGTGGGCGAAGTCCTCGTGGGGCAAGTTCTTCGGCCCGTGGATCCAGGGGGCGTGCATCCTCGTATACGACATCAGGGGCAAGTTCAAGGCGACGGAGCTCCTCCCGATTCTCGAGAAGTACGAGGTGACGGTCTTCTGTGCCCCGCCCACGGTGTACCGCATGCTCATCCTCGCGGACCTCAAGAAGTACGACTTCAAGGAACTGCGCCACTGCACGAGCGCGGGGGAACCTCTCAACCCGGAGGTCATAAGGGTGTGGAAGGAGGGGACGGGTCTCACCATCCACGAGGGGTATGGCCAGACCGAGACCGTGCTCATCATCGGGACGTTCCCCTGCATGGAGGTGAAACCGGGTTCCATGGGCAAGCCGGCCCCCGGGTGGCAGATCGAGCTCCACGACGACGAGGGCAAGCCGGTCCCCAGGGGAGAGGTCGGCAGGATCGCGGTGAAGGTGAAGCCCCGCCGGCCTGTGGGGCTTTTTGAGGGCTACCTTTACGACGAGGAGGCGAATTCCGCCGTTTTCGTGGGCGATTACTACTACACGGGTGACAAGGCGTACGTGGACGAGGACGGGTACTTCTGGTTCGTCGGGAGGGACGACGACGTCATAAAGAGCTCTGGCTACCGGATCGGCCCGTTCGAGGTGGAATCCGCCCTCCTCGAGCACCCCGCGGTGAGGGAGGCCGCGGTCGTGGGGTCGCCGGACGTCATCCGCGGCATGATCGTGAAGGCGTTCATCGTCCTGAAGGAGGGCTACGAGCCCACGGACCAGCTCGCAAAGGACATCCAGAAGTTCGTGAAGAAGATCACGGCGCCGTACAAGTACCCGAGGGCGATCGAGTTCGTCGAGGACCTGCCAAAGACGATCTCGGGGAAGATCAAGAGGAACGTCCTGCGCGAGAGGGAACTGAAAGGAAAATCAGGCCACGAGTACAGGTCGGCAGGGAGAGAGGAAGAGGTGTGAACGCCGGCGTGCGGTCTCGCACACTTTTATTTTCCCTGCCACCCAAAGATGTTGGAGAGCGAGGGTAGCCAAGCCAGGTCAAAGGCGACAGATTCAGGGTCTGTTCCCGAAGGGGTTCTTGGGTTCAAATCCCATCCCTCGCATCCCACCAAAAAGGGGGGAATTTCTTCAATCTCTTTTCCACCGCGCGAGGAAGAGCCCGGCGGCGAGTGCTCCCGCTGCAACGACGGGCGAGAGCGGTGTCTTCGTGGGGGTCGGGGTGGGGAGGAGCGAGAGGGTCCCGCTCACCGACGTGGTCTGTCCGCCGGCCACGTCCACCGCGATCTGGAAGTCGCTGTAACCCTTCATCCGGAGCAGGACCGCGTGGGAGCCCGGCGGGACGTCGTGGAGGATGACGGGGGAAAAGCCCTTGAACGCGTTGTCGAGGTACACCTCTGCTCCCGACGGCGTGGACCCGACGGAGATCTCGCCGTTCGCCGGCGGGACCGGGGCCGGCGAGAGAACCGCGGAGACCGTCGTCGTGCTCCCCGCGGCCACGTTCACCTCGGCGGCGTAATCCCGGTAGCCGGCCTTCACGAGGACTACCCGGTGCGACCCGGGAGCGACTCCCGTGATGTCGAAGGGATTGTTCGCGGTCGTCCTCCCGCGGTAGTTCCCGTCGATGTAGATGGCGGCCCCGTCGGGGAGGGAGGTCACGACGATGTCGCCCGTCGAGGGCCGGGAGACCGGCGTGAGCGAGACGGTGACGACTGACTCGCTCCCCTCACTTATGTCAACGCCCCGCGTGTAGTCCTGGTATCCCGAGAGGTGGAGGCGGACCGCGTGCCTCCCGGTGGAGAGAGACCCGACGGTGAGAGGGGTGTGGCCCCTGTAGATCTCGTCGACGTAGACCTCGGCTGACGACGGCGAGGACGAGACGAAGAGCGAGCCCGTCGTTTGCACCGGCGTGAGGGACGCGCTCACGCTCGAGGTTCCCCCCGCGGTGACGTTCACCGAGGTGCTGAACGGGTAGTAACCGGCGAGCGCGATCTCCACGGTGTGGGTGCCGGGGACGACGTTCTGGAACGTGCCGGGAGTCACGAGGGTCTGGCCCCCGTCGAGGCGGGCGACCGCGCCGGCCGGGGACGAGCTCACCCGGATGGAGCCGGTCTGCGCGACGGGCTCGAGCTCCGCCGTCACGAATATCGTCTCGCCCTTCCCCGGGTTCCCCGTGTAACTCCTGGCCCACGTCCTGTAGCCGTACATACGCACCGAGATGGTGTGCGAGGGTGGCGCGGTCGTGTAGACCTTCACCATGACCGGCGTCTCCCCGACGAACGTCCCGTCGAGCTCGACTTCGGCTCCCTGCGGGACAGAATCGATGGCGAAGTAGCCGACGTCCCCCCCGATGACGGGGCCGGGTATTTCGGGAGTCTCGATGGTCGGTACCGGTTCGTCTCCTGCCACGGGCATGACCGCGAGGAGCGCGAGGGCAGAAACGAGAATCGCGAGTCGTTTTGAATCCATGCGGTAACCTTCTTTGATGGGGTAAGAATGAGGGGCGACCATTCTTAATACTTTCAAGTGCCGTTCCGCCGGGTGCCGGGGAGAGGGACACCCCGGCCGCGTGACGCGGGGGACCGGGAATGTAAAACCTCATCATCCCGGCAACAGTATCTCTCCAGTCATGGAGACTCCGTCCCGCCGGTGCGACCTCGTCCTCCGCGACGTCCTCCTCCCGGGGGGGAGGGTCGCGGACATCTCCGTGAGGTCCGGGAGGGTCTGCCACGTCGGGGAGGGGTACCCCGCGGAGGAGAGGATCGAGTGCCGGGGCAGGACGGTCCTCCCCGCGGCGATCGACATGCACGTCCACATGAGGGGGTGGGCACAGAGGGAGAAGGAGGACTGGGAGAGCGGGAGCAAGAGTGCACTCGCCGGGGGCGTGACGCTCGTCGTGGACCAGCCGAACACCGTCCCCCCGATCGTCACTCCCGGCGTCCTCTCCCGGCGCGTCGCGGAGGCGCAGGAGGCCTCGCTCTGCCACTTCGCCGTCAACGCCGGTGTCGTCCCGGGAGTGGACCTCGAATCCCTCTATGCCGCGGGGGCGATGGCGTTCGGCGAGATATTCACCGCGGAATCCAGCTACGGCCACGGCGTTCCCCTCCACGAACTCGGCAGGGTATTTCGAACAGCCCGGGAACTTGGCGCCCTCTGCACGGTCCACGCCGAGGAGGTGGTGGGTGTGCCGGGCACCGACCTTGCCGCCCACCACGCCGCGAGGTCACCCGCCGGCGAGGCCCGCGCGGTGCGGCGGGTCCTCGAACTGAACGGCCCGGGCTGCAGGCTCCACTTCTGCCACTTGAGCTCTGCATCCGCGGTGGCGAGCGCGGGTGGGGCGACGGTGGAGGTAACCCCCCACCACCTCCTCCTCTCCATCGATGGATTCTCCCCGGGGGATGCCCGGGGGAAGGTCAATCCCCCCCTCAGGCCGGAAGCGCTCCGGAAGGAACTGTGGTCGGCCTGGGACAGGATCGACGTCATCGCCTCGGACCACGCCCCCCACACGGCCGCCGACAAGGACCGGACGTTTTCGGACGCGCCGGCGGGGATCCCCGGCGTGGAGACGATGGTGCCGCTCTTCCTTGCGGCCTGCAGGAGGAGGAAGATCCCGATCACTTCCCTCGTGGAAAAGACGATGACGAATCCCGCGCGGATCCTCGGGATTCCGCCGGCAGGCTTCTCCGTGGGTGACAGGGCAGACTTCGCGGTGTACCCGGGCAGCGAGTCCCCGGTGAGCGCGGACCTGCTCCACTCGAGGGCCGGCTGGACGCCGTTCGAGGGGATGCCCGCGGTGTTCCCGGAGGTCGTCGTGATGGCAGGCGACATCGTCTACGCCGGGGGGGATTTTATGAGGGGCAGGCCACGGTGGTTCCATGGGAGAGGTTATATGCCGGGGGTACAGACAGGAAATGGTGCCGATACTGCGCGGCCATAGGTCCCCGGGAGACTGTCTGGCGGGATGCCTGGGGATGACCCACGGGACAACCCGGTCGCGCGACAGGCACCGCCCGGCAATGGGATCAGACGCGGGAGGGACGGCAGCATGCCACCGGTGACCGGCCGTCGTTAATGCCGGGCGACACGTTCCTCTTCCCCGTATGGACGAGTACAGGAATGCCATAACCCCGTCACGGGACGGGACCATCATCGCCCTCGAGGTGACCCCGGGTGCCCGGGAGACCTCTTTTCCCGCGGGTTACAATGCGTGGCGCAAGAGCATAGGGTTCCACGTGCGGGAACCCCCGGAAGGGGGGAGGGCGAACGCGGAGATAGTGAGGTACCTCTCGAAATTTTTCTCTGTTCCACCGGCGAGTATCAGGATCCTGTCGGGGCAGTCCTCGTCCCACAAGAGAATCCTCGTGCGGGGCGTGGACCCGGATGTTGCCCTCGCCCTCGTTTCCACGCGAAGTAACCCTCGCTGAAGTCCAAACGGCTCTATGCGCCAATTTGAGAATTTTCCCGCCGTTCTGAAAAAATATATTCATATCATATAAAATGCAACATATATTTGTCACATGACTGATGCGTCACCCCGAAATGGCACACGTTGCGTGACACTTCATGATCCACGGAGAGGAGTAGATGTACTCCAGCGATACCACGAAGTACCTGATTCACATTCACCTCGAGGCGGAGGGGGTGGTCGAGAAACCTGACGTCGTGGGGGCGATCTTTGGCCAGACAGAAGGGTTGCTCGGCGACGACCTCGACCTGCGTGACTTACAGAGGACTGGGCGGCTCGGGCGGATAGACGTCCAGATCACGAGTAAAAAAGGAGAGACGAAGGGCGATATATACATAGCCTCGTCCCTCGACAGGGCCGAGACTGCAATCCTCGCGGCATCCTTCGAGACGATCGACAGGGTGGGCCCCTGCGCGGCGAAAGTCCGCGTCGAATCCATCGAGGACATCCGGGTGAGCAAGAGGAAACAGGTGGTCGCCCGGGCAAAGGAACTCCTCATGGACGCGTTCGAGGACGGTTCTATCGACAGCACCCAGCTGATCGAGGAGGTGCGCGAGGCCATGAGGATGGAGAAGATCGTGTCCGTGGGCGAGGAGAAGCTCCCCGCCGGGCCGAACGTGCTCGACTCGG
The DNA here is from genome assembly GCA_030055515.1 of Methanolinea sp. Taxonomy (NCBI): domain Archaea; kingdom Methanobacteriati; phylum Methanobacteriota; class Methanomicrobia; order Methanomicrobiales; family Methanoregulaceae; genus Methanolinea; species Methanolinea sp. The sequence continues at coordinate 105,515 of JASFYI010000004.1, forward strand.
ACGCGATCATCGTCGTGGAAGGGAGGGCCGACGTCCTCAACCTCCTGCGGTACGGGATAAAGAACGCGGTGGCGGTCGAGGGATCCCGCATCCCGAAGACGATCATCGACCTCTGCGAGAAGAAGACCGCGACGGCGTTCTTCGACGGCGACAGGGGGGGAGACCTCATCCTCCGCGAGCTCCTCCAGGTGGCAGAGATTGACTTCGTCGCGTACGCGCCGCGGGGAAAGAGCGTGGAAGACCTCTCCCGCAAGGAGATCGTGAAGGCACTCAGGAACAAGATCCCCGCCGAGTACTTAAGAGAGGAGGAAACCGCCGAGGAGGAAGGGGAGAAGCCCGCGGCAGCAATCCCGGCGGCGCCCCGCGAGGAGACCGGGCAGGGGGAGGGAGAGACCGGGACGCGCAGGAAGACTGGCACGCGCCGCCACGCCGGGACACCGGGGGCAGGTCCCCGTACCCTCCCGGAACACCTCGCCGAGGTGAAGGGCCAGCGCATGGCAAGATTCCTCTCCGGGGACTACGCCATCCTCCGGGAGGTGAAGCTCGAGGACGTCGAGCGGGCGCTCGAGGAGCTGAACGGGGATGCACGGGGTCTCGTCACCGACGGCGAAGTGACCCAGCGGATGCTCGACCGCATGGCGGGCAAGGGCTTCGAGTACGTCGCGGCACGGGAGTACAGGGGCATTACCAAGCGCCCTCTCTCGATGCGGCTCATCAAAATCTCCTGATTTTTCACCGGGGTTACCTATTTATCCCAGACCCGCATACTCTCCTTTCCTGAGGTGGGTGTATGCACAAGGAGGAACTGATCGCTCTGCACCAGATGCTCTACGAGATCAAGGATTACTTCGAGGCCATAAACTCCGACCTGAAATTCACCAATTACTATTCCCTCAAGATCAACCCCTCGCAGATGCACAAGAGCAAGATGGAGCACAAGTACGCCATCTTCGTCCTTGGGAACGAGCTCGCGGACGCGATGAAGGACGTGGAGTTCTCGGCGTCCGGCCGGATATCCGCCCGGATGAAGGAACTCGCCGCGAGGACCCTCAGGGAAATGGAATACGCCCAGTAACCCCTTTTCTCACCCCGGCACGGGAGGACGGGAACGTCACCGCCGGGTCGCCCTCTCCTGCTCGAGGAGGTACATCGCGAGGAGCGCCGGGATGTTGACCCCCATGCAGTGCCAGTTCGGCGTCCCGTTCACCTCGAGGACGCAGTAATCGTCGCCCCTGCGCAGGAGGTCGACACCGCCGTAGTCCACGCCCACCGCGCGGGCAGCGGCCACGGCGCGGTCTGCCATGAGGGGGTCTATCTCGACCGGCCTCCCGATACCCCCCTGGTGGATGTTGTGGGCCAGCGTGTCAGAGACCCTCTCGATCGCGCCCACGGCCTCCCCGTCGATGACGAACACCCGGAAGTCCCTGTCGTTGGGGACGTACTCCTGGAGGTAGTACGGCGGGGAACCCAGCTCCCCGGGCGACTCGACGAGGACGACCCCGTGCCCGTCGTAGCCGTACACGGGTTTTGAGACGACGCGCCCGTGCCGGGAGATGAAAGCCGCGGCGATATCCCCCGACTGGGTGAAACACGTCTCGGGCGTGGGAATGCCGTTCTTCACGAGGAGCGAACTCGTGAGGACCTTGCTCGCGCAGGTGTAGATGGAGAGGGGAGAGTTGATGACCCTGTTCTCCACGGCGAGTGCATTGATGACCTCGAACTGGACCTCGTCCTGGGCAATCCCGCACACCCAGATCAGGGAGCCCGAGATCCCGGTCGAGAAGGGATCGATCTCCGCGGGATCGATGAGGGTGTACTCTCCCCCCATCCTCGCGATCTCGCGCGCGACCATCGCCGTCGAGTTGTCGTCGGGCGTATCGGTGGGTTTCGGGACGATGTAGATCATATCAAGACCGGACCCTGCAGTGGGTGGATATCTGAGCCCGCATGGGTATTAAGGGTGCTTTTGCATCACCGGCATCCCGGCGACCCGCGTGCAGGTAGATTCATCTCTCCGGCAGCTGCATACCCTCCCTTCATGCGGTACTATCCGGATCCCGGGAGGAACATCGACATCTCGCGCGCGAACAGGGTCATAGAGGAAGCATTCGCCGAGCACGGGCACGGGCGGGTGCAGATGCCCCCGAAGATCTACGTGACCCTCGAGAAGGGGGATTTCCGGACGATGCCCGGGTACATCCCCTCGCTTAGAATCGCCGGCGTCAAGATCGTCAACGTCCACCCGGGGAACCCCGCCCTCGGCCTTCCCACCGTGATGGCGCTTACCATCATCCTCGACCTCGAGACAGGCCGCCCCGTCTCCATATTCAACGCGACCGAGCTCACGGATATCCGGACGGGGGCGGCGGGTGCCGTGGCCGCGAAGTACCTCTCCCCGAGGAGGAAGGTTCGCCTCGGCCTCGTGGGGGCTGGCCGCCAGGCCCGGGCGCAGGCAATCGCGATCTCAAGGGAGCTCGAAGTCACCGAGATCCTCGTGTGGAGCAGGAACAGGGCAAATGCCGAGAGATTCTGCGAGGCGCTCGGCCTGCCGGGCTGCAGGAGCGAGGACTTGAAGACCGTGTGCGACTGCGACGTCCTCGTCACGACGACCCCCTCGCGCGAACCCCTCGTCATGGACGCGTGGGTCCACGAGGGGACACATATCAACGCGATAGGTGCGGATGCGCCCGGCAAGCAGGAACTCGACCCCGCGATCCTCCGGAGGGCATCTGTCTTCGTGGACGACCCTGCCCAGGCCATCCACTCCGGGGAGATCAACGTGCCGATCGCGAAAGGTCTCTACTCCCCGGGGAGCATCGCGGGGACACTCGGCGAGGTCGTGATCGGCCGCAAGGGCAGGAGAGATCCATCAGAGATCACGGTCTTTGACTCGACGGGCCTTGCCATCCAGGACCTCGCGATCGCCGCGATCGCGGCGGAATCGGCAGAGGGGATCGACCTGCCCTTCCCCTGAACGTCGCGAGAATATGGCGGCGAGTAACGGGGAAATTGCGGCGGCAGAAGGGGAGGGAACATGAAAACCGTGGATTGCTTGGCCGGCGAAGGGAGAAGAGAATTCACCGGGGATTTCCGGGCGGACGGCTCCACTTCTTCCAGACCACTTCCCGGTAGACGGGGCCGCTATTGTAGGTGCAGAACGGGATGAGCGTCCCGTCTGGTGTCGCGTAGTGGATGCAACAGCGCTGGACGCGGGAGAGGTCGTAGTTGTACCTGTCCATGAAGTGCATCGTTCCCACGAAGAGCGCGTTCCAGTGGAACTCGCGGAGTGCATCGAAGTTGTGGAATACGAGCGTCTTGCCGAGGAGCTTCCACAGTTCCCTCCCGGTCTTGTGCCCGTCCTTCTTCACGGACTGGTTGAGCTCCGAGATGATCGAGAGCAGGGCGCGGTACTTCATCAGGAACCCCCCGCTCTTCAGCTTCTCCGCGGTCTCGGAGAGGGCCGAGAGGAAGTGCTCGACGTCGACCATCCTGTTGACGGGCGTCATGCCATCGTCGTTGACGAAGACGTACGTGGCCGCCCCGCAGTGCTGGTGCGCGGTGAAACGGATCTGCGGCTGGCCCGTGAAAGCCTCGACGAACTCGGAGATGGGGACGACGCAGGGGACAGGGTAGAAATCGTCCCTCTTGATGATCCCGCCGGTCTGCTCCTCGATGGCCTGGAGGAGCTCGGGGATAGTGATCCTCTCGCGCGCGACGTCTTCCTGTTTTGCAGCGCCCGTGAACGCGATGGGCTGGAAATTGACCCCTCTCACCGCCCGGATGTGGTCCGCGGCGAACCTGATGATCGCACCCACCTCGTGGTCGTTCCGCCCCTTAATGACGGTGGGAACGAGGACGACGCCGACGCCGAGTTCCTCGCAGTTCTCCACGACCTTCAAGTCCGTCGCGATCTTGAAGTTCGTCTCCCTCGTGACCCCGTCGAAGTGGAGGTAGAGCGTGGAGAGCCCTGCCTCCCGGAGCTCGCGGAGGTACCCTATGTCCCTTGCGAGGGAGATGCCATTCGTCGCGACCTGTACCTGCGGGAACCCCATCTCCTTTGCCGCCGCGATGATACGGGGCAGGTCCTCGCGCATCGTGGGTTCGCCGCCGGAGAACTGGACGGCGGGGGTCGGGACGGGTTTCTCCTCGCGCAGGAGCCGCAGCATCGCGATGACCTGCTCGTAAGTGGGTTCATACACGTACCCGCACGCCCGCGCGTTCGCGAAGCAGAAATCGCAGTTGAGGTTGCACCTGTTCGTCAGGTCGATGTTAGCAAGGAGCGTCGCGGACTTGTGGTTGGTGCAGATCCCGCAGTACGAGGGACACCCGTCCGGCGGGGCAGTCCGGTGCGGGTTCTCGATGCCCTTCCCCACCGACTCGAACCGCTCGAATTTCTTCCAGAGGTCCACGTCTGACCAGTACAGGTCACGGAAGTGACCGTGCTCCGGGCAGGTGCGTTCGAGCCAGACTTTGCCCCCGTCCTCGAGGATTGCCGCATCTAGCACCGCGTTGCACTCCGGGCATATGCTCCTCGTCTTCTTCAGTATTGCCGGCATGACACCAATCCACCGTCAGGTTGATAATTTCTGGGATATCTTAATGCTTATAATTACGCCTCATTACAGTGACCGGGGAGCATATTATTAGTCTCGATGCACTCGCTGTACCGCTGGCGGCAGCCCTCTGGTGCATGCTGCCGGCATACGTTCCAAACTCCGTGGCCGCGTGCTTCGGGGGCGGGAGACCGATCGACGGGGGAAGGGTCCTCTCCGACGGGGAGAGGATCCTCGGGGACGGGAAGACATACCGTGGCCTCTTTTCCGGCATCGCGGGGGGTATCCTCGTCGGCCTTGCCCAGCTGTGGCTGCAGGGGACCGTCGAATCGTTTCCCCTCCCCGCCCACACCCTCTCCTCGGTCGTCCTCTTCTCCGTGGGAGCACTGGCAGGGGACCTCGCGAAGAGCTTCCTCAAGCGCAGGCTGGGGAAACCGAGCGGTGAGAGGTGGCCGGTCGCGGACCAGTACGACCTTGTGGCGGGGGCTTTCCTCCTCGCCGGCATCTTCGACCCGGCGTGGCTCCTCTCGGCCGTCACCCTCCCCGTGCTCCTCTGGATCCTCGTCCTCACCCCCCTGCTCCACAGGGCGGCAAATGTCATCGGGTACCTCGCCGGAGTGAAGGATGTCCCATGGTAAACGAGGTCGTAGAACTCCTAAAGGAGCACGGCGCACTCGAATTCGGGGATTTCGTCCTCTCATCGGGTGAAAGGAGCCCCTACTACCTCGACGTGAAGAAGGTCGTGACGAACCCCGTCGCGCTCCAGAGGATAGGGGCGATCATCGCGGGTGCCCACGAGTTCGACGTGGTGGCAGGCGTCGCGGTCGGCGGGATCCCTCTCGCCGTGGCCGTCGCCCTCGCGAAGCAGAGGCCTTTTGCGATCGTGAGGAAGGAGGAGAAGGGCCACGGGAAGGCGGGGAAGATCATCGGCGACGTGGGGGGCAGGCGCGTCCTCCTCGTCGAGGACGTGACGACGTCGGGGGGATCCGCCCTCGACGCGGTGAGGGCCCTGCGGGCAGCGGGGGGGACCGTCGAGCTCGCGGTCACCGTCGTCGACCGAGAGGCGGGTGCGGCAGCGAGACTCGCAAAGGAGGGGGTCCGGCTGGAAGCCCTCGCGAGGGCCTCGGAGATTCTCAGGGCCGTGGAGGAGAACAGCAACCGTTAACAGACGGAAATTCCGATACATGACTATGAAGATCCTTGTTGTGGGGAGTGGTGGCAGGGAACACGCCATTGCCATGGCTCTGTCCCGCAACACCGACGCGGAGATCTACGCGGCGATGGCGCACGAGAACCCGGGCATCGCGCGACTCTGCCGCAAGTTCCACGTCGGGAAGGAGACCGACGTCAGGGCAGTCACGCAGTTTTCACGGGAGAACTCCATTGATTACGCGATAATCGGGCCCGAGGCCCCCCTCGAGGCAGGTATCGTCGACGCCCTCGAGTCAGCCGGGATCCCCTGCGTCGGGCCGACGAGGGCGGCAGCCCGCCTCGAGACGGACAAGGCCTTCTGCAGGGAGATGATGGAGAGCCACGGCATCCGCGGCTGCCCCCGCTACAGGGTCTTCCGCGACCCGGACGACGCGGTCGCTTTCCTCCGGGATTACCCCGGCGACCTCGCCATCAAGCCCATCGGCCTCACGGGCGGCAAGGGTGTCAAGATCGTGGGCGAACACCTCGACAGGGAGGGCGCGGCAGAGTACATAAGGAGCCTCTCGGGGGGCGTGGTCCTCGAGGAGAGGCTGCACGGCGAGGAATTCACGCTCCAGGCGTTCTCCGACGGGAAAGATGTCGTCCCCATGCCCCTTGTACAGGACCACAAGAGGGCCTATGAGGGGGACAAGGGTCCCAACACGGGGGGGATGGGTTCCTATTCCCTCCCCGACCACGGTCTCCCCTTCGTCTCCCCGGCCGACAGGGAGGAGGCACTCGGGATCATGCGGTCCGCGATACGGGCGATGGAAAAGATCGGGACACCCTACCGCGGGATCCTGTACGGCCAGTTCATGAACACGCGGAACGGCCCTATGGTCGTCGAGTTCAATGCCCGGTTCGGCGACCCGGAGGCGATGAACGTCCTATCCATCCTCGAGACGGACCTCCTCTCCATCGTGGAGGGCATCGTTGGAGGTACCCTCGCCCGGCTCCCCGTCTCGTTCTCGAGGAAGGCAACCGTCTGCAAGTACGTCGTCCCCGAGGGGTACCCGGAATCGCCGCTCCGCGGCGAGAGGATCACCCTTGGCCCGTACGAACCTGCCTTCCTCTACTACGCGAACGTCACGGAGAGGGACGGCGCTCTCTACACGGGGTCTTCGCGGACGCTCGCGTTCGTCGGCGTGGGCGAGACCCTCGCCGATGCCGAGAGGATCGCCGAGGCCGCGGCATCGGGCGTGAGGGGGAGGGTGAGGCACAGGAGGGACATCGGCACCCCCGCGCTCCTCGAGCGACGGATTGCACACATGAGGGAACTGTAGATGAAGCGCGACATCGTCTCTATCCTCGACATCACCGCGGGGGAACTGGACCGCCTCCTCGAGGAGGCCGGCCGCCTCAAGAGAATGCGCAGGGAGGGAAAGCCCCACCCCTACCTCGAGGGCAAGTCCCTCGCCATGATCTTCGAGAAATCATCGACCCGCACCCGAATCTCCTTCGAGGTGGGGATGGCCGAGCTCGGGGGGACCGCACTGTTCCTGAATGCACAGGACCTGCAGATCGGGAGGGGGGAGGAGATACGCGACACGGCGCGCGTCGCATCCCGGTACGTCTCCGCGGTGATGATCCGGGCGTACAGGCACTCCACGATCGAGGAGTTCGCGCGGTACGCGACCGTTCCCGTCATTAACGGCCTCTCGGACCTGGAACACCCGTGCCAGATCCTCGCCGACATAATGACGATAAGGGAGAGGTTCCACAGGACGGAGGGGATCAGGGTCGGCTGGGTGGGCGACGGTGACAACGTGTGCAATTCCCTCATCCTCTCCTCTGTCCTGACGGGGATGGACATCACCGTCGCGACACCGGAGGGATACTCGCCCCCGCCGCGGATACTCGAGGTCGCCCGGGGCCGCGGGGGCAAGGTGAGGGTTGTCAGGGACCCGAGGGAAGCGGTGAGGGATGCCCACGTGGTCGTGACCGACACGTGGGTCTCCATGGGAACCGAGGCCGAGCGCGACGCGAGGCTCCGGGCATTCTCCGGGTACACCATCACGGAAGAGCTCATGGAGACCGCGGCGCCCGACGCGATCTTCATGCACTGCCTGCCCGCCCACAGGGGACAGGAGGTCACGGACGGGGTGATCGAGGGTCCCCGGAGCGCCGTCTTCGACGAGGCGGAAAACCGCCTCCATGCCCAGAAGGCCCTCCTCGTCTTCCTTATGCGCGGGTGGGAGGGGGGGGAAGGGCCCCTCACTCCCCGATGAACTTCTTCAGCTCGTAGTAGAGGTAGTCCTGGACCTCTTCCATCGTCTTCTTCTTCCCCCTGAACGCGAGCAGCTCCCTCTCGTCGCCATCCATGTTCGCGAAGTACAACCGCTGTTTCCTCTCCACGAGCTGGACGTCGAATTTCCGGATGATTTCCGCGATGATCGAGCGCGGGACACCGGGAGGGATGAGGAGGTCGTAGAGCTGTTCTTCCCCGCCGGGTTCTTCCCGCGGCCCGGTATGTTCGTTATCCTCTCTCTTTTCTTCTGTCATGGTGCACCATTCTTCACTTCCCCGCCTTTATCCTGCGGGACATGATACAGGGTCCCCCGCGGACACCCCCGATGGGATTCTTCGGTTTTCCAAGGGAATTCATGCACCGCCCCATGAGCGCTGCACCCCTCGCGAGGCCGTCGTCCACGAAGACCACGTGGTCGTTCGGGTTCGGGAAGAGGCGCCTCTCCGCGATTCCCTCGAGGATGTACTCGGGTTTCCGCCCTGAGATCGCTGCCCTCCCGGTAAAGCCGATGCTCGACCTTGGGTAGACGAGGCCGAGCTCGTGCGCGACGTCCACGAGCCGCAGGGCCATGCGTGCGCACACCCTGTCGATCACCTCGTTGAGGAAACCAAGGCCGTGCTTCTCGTAGATCTCCCTCCCAAGTTCCGAGAGTTCGGGGAGCGTGCTCCCGTTCACGCCCGCATCGCAGCCGATCAGGGCGATTCCGGACTCCTTCGCGACGTCGGCGAACACGGGGACCCTCCCGAACCTCCGCCTGTCGGGAGGGACGAGCCGGATGTCGATCAGCTCGTGGGCACGGTCGACGTACTTCCGGACGGCCTCGCTCTGCCCCCTCCGTACGAAATCGCCCACCACGCTCCTGTCGCCGAAGACCTCGAGCGCCGTCCCCGTCCGCGGGTCGACGAGCCCCGTCCCCTTGATGATCGCGTCGGGGATCGCGCCCGCGAGCCCGCAGAAGTTCCCGATGGTCTTCGCGAAGGGGTTGGGATCATCCGGGGCGACGTCGCTCGTGATCCTCCCGTCGAGCGTTGTACCGAAATCGATGGATATGCAGGGATTCCTGAAGTCGACAGGGGTCCACTTCGCGCCCTCCTTGATCCCTGCCATGGCGAGCTCGCCCTCCATCTCGTTTGCGACCATCTCGACCCCGGTGCTCCCGACGGGGGGAATCACGCCCGCGACAGCGCCCACGAAGACGACCTTGTCGGCGAAGCTGTAGGGCTGGAGTTTGGGGGCCTGGTTCGCCTTCGACATGGGGGGAGTCATCTTGCGCGGGGGAACCCCCGCCATGAGGCAGCCGTTCGCGAGCGCGAGGACGAATTCTCCCACCTGGTCAGGGGAGTCCATCGCGGCGACGACCCCGGTGCTCCGCACCACGAAATCGAGGTCTTTCTGGATGTCGAGGTGTGCCTCCCTGTGGCACTGGATCAGCGTGTCCCTGACGAGTTCGGTCACGGATTCGCGCGTGAGTTTCGTGCCATCGAGGGTCTCCCCGAAGATCTCCTCGCCGGGCTTGGGTTTCCGCACGTCCCTGCTCATCCGGACGGTCTTGTGGATGACGTAGCTCATCCCCGTCTCGAGGTTTACCCCCGTGAGGATGCACTTCGTCGTCGTGTTTCCCATCTCCACGGACGCCACGATGAAGTAAGGCTTTACCCTGAATTCGGGGACGTACACGCCCGGTCCGTGTGCGATGGACGGTGGAGGAGGACTTTCCACGATGTGTGGCCTGGGTTTAAAAAATCGTTCAAAAAAACGCGCACACATGTATATCGAATGAGAAGCTCGGGTGGAATATATCTTTCGATTTGCATTAAAGGCCTGCTAATTCGGTTTTTTTCCCGCGGCTGTGCCCGCGGATGCTTTGGGAAATGGGGGAGATATCCCCCTCAATCCGGTACCGCACGCGGGCGGGGATCCGAAGGGATGGGCCCCATGGTGGCGGGCCCCCGTCTGGCCCGTGGAACGCAACATTTTTAAGAGGACACTGTGAAAGGGCATAACATGGATTTAAATGACCCCCGGGGGTGGGTCTTCTACTACCTGATCTGCTTCGTGGCCCTGCTCTGGGTCGGTTTCCTCTCCGCGCAGGGAGTCATGCTCTTCGTGAGCCTTTTCCTCACCCTCATCGTCCTCGGATTCTCTGTCATCCTCTGCGTGATGCTGATCCTCGAACTGAAGAAGGAGAGGTCGGGTTGAATGGCTCGCGGGGAATGGGAAATTTGAGGGCAATCGATTAAATAATCCAAGGTGCGATCCATTCGTGGGGGGTGCAATGCGGGCGAGTTCGGCAACGATGCTGCTGATTGCGGTCCTGATGATCATCATCATCCTTGCCCTGATCGTGATCATAGGGCTCACCGTCAGGCTCCAGGCCGGCTGCGGGACAGGCCAGGGAGATGGGGCGATCATGCAGTTCGTCTCGTTCTCGCAGGATCAGGTCGTCTGCCTCTTCGACGCACTCAGGCAGTGGTTCGAGTTCCTGATGGCCCAGATCCAGAAGGTCTCCGAGCACCTCTGAAAATTCGAAGTACCATCCCGAAGACCGCCGGGTGACGATCCCGTGGTCATCCGGTTCTCAACCACCGGCGTGGGCGATCTTCCCCGCCGGTCTGTCCACCGTGTCCTGGATACCCGAAACCCGGGGTTCCCGCTTCCCGGGGACCTCCCCCAGTGAAAATCTTAATGCGTCTGCCGCCAATGCCTTGAGATACCGGCAGCGAGTTGAGTTTGCATGGAAATGGTCAGGGTCAGCGGCAGGAAAAAGGGTGATGTCCGCCTCTACGCGCTCTCCACGTGCGGGTGGTGCGCAAAGACAAAGGACCTCCTCAACTCCCTCGGCGTGGAGTACACGTACGTCTACGTCGACCTCCTCTCGGGGGAGGAATTCGAGGAGGCACTCTCCGAGGTCGAGAAGTACAACCCCGCGGGATCGTTCCCCACGCTCATCATCGATGGCTCGCGGGTGATCGTGGGCTACAAGGAGAAGGAGATCAGGGAGGCCCTCGCGTGACAGGCGGTGGGATAGGGGAAGAGGTCGTCGAGGAGAAGATCAAAACGCTCAGGAGAGACGCGGAGGCCGGGGGATACATCCTCAACCCGGACGCCGAGATGGTGAGGAAGCTCGCGGAAGGACTCTGCGTCAACGAGGGGAGGTACGGGTATCCCTCGTGTCCCTGCAGGCTCGCGTCCGGTTCGCGCGAGGACGACAGGGACATCATCTGCCCGTGCGACTACCGCGACCCCGACCTCGAGGAATTCGGGGCCTGCTACTGCGCGCTCTACGTCTCTCCTGCCGTTGCGCGGGGAGAGCAACCCCTCGTCCCCGTCCCGGAGCGACGTCCCCCGAGGTCCGCCCGGAAGGGACGCGCGAGCGTTGCGCGGAGCGGAGTGGCCGGCCTTGCGTACCCCGTGTGGCGGTGCAGGGTGTGCGGGTACCTCTGCGCGAGGGAAAGACCGCCCCTCGTCTGCCCGGTCTGCAAGGCCTCTCAGGACCGGTTCGAACGCTTCATGTGAGGTGGGATGCCGGAGGTGCGTACGTGGAGGGCGGGTTGTGCACGCTCAAGTAGGCTCAAGTATCCATGGGACCAAGGTGTAGGACATGCCCGGACCGATCGAGATAGAGGTCGTGGGACTCGAGGACTCGGCCTGTTCCCCGTTTCCCTGCGACAACACGCGAACCTGCGGCCTCCACGAGTGCTACCCGTCGGGAAAGCTCGTCCCGGCATTCGAGGCCCTCAGGAAGGAACTCCTGCGGCAGTACGGGGACGCGGTGAGGGTGACCCTGATCCTGATCGACAGGGAGGTTCCTGCCCGCGTGAGGGAGATCATCGCCGAGAGGTACCCTCCAATCCCGTTCGTCCTCGTCGACGGAACGCTCGTCCCCATGGGGAGGATCTCGCTTCCCCAGATGCAGAGGGAGATCGAGAAGAGGATGGGGGAAATCAGGCGATCTTCGTGAGCTCGCCCGTCTCCATGTTGTAGTAGAGACCGTGAATACTGATTTTCTTGTCGAGGAGTGCTTCTTTCACGATCGGGTAATTCTTCAGGTGTTCAATCTGGAGGATGACGTTCTCCCTCTCGATCATCGCCAGTTTCGCCCTCTCCTCTTCGGGTGACGTGGGGGGTGGAATGCGCGCCTCCACGCGCCTCTTTGCCTCGGTAGCATTGGCAAGCCAGAGGGGTATGTACTTGTCGTCCGTCTCTTTTCCCAAGGCCTTCATGGCCCCGCAATCCGAGTGACCGCATATCACGATGTCCTTCACCTTGAGGTGGCGGATAGCATATTCAAGAACCGTCGCGAAGTTCCAGTCGTGGAGAGGAACGATATTTCCGATATTCCTGTGCACGAAGAGCGTTCCTGGCATTGTCTGCGTGATGTGCCCGGACTGGATGCGCGAGTCCGAGCACGTGATCCAGAGGACCGATGGATTCTGTCCCGCTGACAGTTGCCTGTAGTGTGGGAGGTTGTCCTTGAAGAAACCCTCCCGAAACCTCCTGTTGCCCTCGAGGAGTTGGTCTATCATGGATAATTGCCTCTCTTTGCCATGGGGAAGGGACAGCACTGGATGATCTGTGACCTGCCATCCCCTCTCACAGGGGAGATTGACGGGGGAATATATAAAGAAGTGATATTTATTCCGCCGTCCCATCTCTCGCAGGGAGATGCGACGGGAGCGTTCATGCCACCATTGTTACCTGGAGAGGATACCGAGTCCGTGAGGACTCGGACATCCCGGTACTGGGAAATCGACTTCGCGAGGGGTATCGCGGTCACGATGATGGTGACATACCACGTGGTCTTCGACTTCGCATACCTCGGGGTCACCGATGCCCGGGCGTCGCTTGGTCAATGGAGGCCCCTCGCATTGGCGACGGCAACGCTCTTCCTCCTCCTCGTCGGGATCTCCCTCACCATAAGCAGCGCGAGGGTCGAAGGGAAGCTCGCGGGGCGGGCCTACGCGCTCAAGTTCGCGAGGAGGGGAGCGGGGTTATTCCTCGCCGGGCTTTCTCTCACGGCCATCACGCTTGTCGTCGTCCCCGCGTCCCCGATCCTCTTTGGAATCCTCCACCTGATTGGGGTCTCGGTGATGCTCGCACCCTTCTTCCTCCGCTACAGCCGGGCAAACCTCGTGGCCGGCCTCTCGCTCGTTGCGGCAGGTCCTTTTGTCGGATCCCTCGAGGGGCCGCTCCCCCTCCTCTGGATAGGGCTGCACCCCGCGGGTTTCTCGAGCCTCGACTACACCCCTCTCGTCCCGTGGCTCGGTGTCGTGCTCGTCGGCGTCTTCGCGGGGAAGGTGCTCTACCCGGGGGGAGAGAGGAGGGTCCGGGTCCGCGGGGACGTCCCCCCATTAGGGGGAGGGATCTGTCTCCTCGGCCGGCATTCCCTCGCCATCTACTTCCTGCACCAGCCCGTCATCCTCCTCGGGATCGCACTCTTCTTTGGAATCCCCAGACCCGCGTGAGTGGCGGTCCCGGCGGAGGTCCCCCTTCAACTGTCTTTTACCGCGCGGAGTTCCACGCGGAAAGAGGCTCCCTTGGAATGATCCCCCGGGATCCTGTCGCACACGCTGATATCCCCCCCGTACCGGGAGGCGAGCATCTTCGCGATGTAGAGTCCGAGGCCCTTCCCATGCTCCCCCGGCTCGATCTTCGAGAAGCGCATGAATATCACATTTTTGAGGTCGTCGGGGATGCCGGGGCCATTGTCAGAGACGGTGACGACAACCTTCTCCTGCGTCGGTCTCTCGACAGAGACGCATATCTTCACGCCGTAACCACCGAATTTCACGCTGTTCCCGATGAGGTTTGCGAATACCTCCCCGAGCAGTTCGTCGGCCCACACTTTCACGGGAAGGCCGCTGTACGTGATCGCGACGTCGGGGTACGCGCGGATCTCCTTCTTTATGACCGCGTCGAGGTCCACGGGCCGCAGCTCGGGTCTCTTCCCGTGGACTTTCCGGATCGTCTCCACGTTCCTGATGATCTCCCGGCTCTTCCTTATGCCCTCCCTCATCTTGCGGGCAATGGTGGCTGCCTCGCCGGAAAGCATCTCGAGGAGGAGGTCGCCGTACCAGAGGGACGCGAGGTTTGCGTTGTTGATGTCGTGCATCAGGATGTCGAGGTAGAGGTTTGCCTGCCGGTTTGCCTCCGCAAGCTGTTCCATGAGGGAGATCCGCGTGGTTGCCGCCGCGATCTCGCCCGCGAGGGCTCTCACCAGTCCTTCCGCAGCGTGGAAATCCGGATCCCTCGAGATGACAAAGAAGGTTCCAAGCAGCGTCTCCCCGCTCCGGAGGGGGACGACCATCCCCGCTCCCGGGATTCCCTCGCGGCCGCCGCCGTACTTCCTCCCCCACGCGAGGGGTGCGACCCCCTTCATCGCGTCCTCCCACTCTCTGCCCCCCATCGCGTCGAGGAGGCCCGCGTCTCCCGACGAGAAGAGCGAGGGGGTTTGTCCCTCGCGGAAGAGGGAAACGCCGCAGGTGTCGCAGCCCAATGACTCTCGCGCGTGGGCGAGGACGGAGCCCATCATCGACGCGGTGTCGGGGGCAGTGGACGCATCGGCAATGACCTTGTTGAGGAGGGAGAGCTGCCTGTTCTTCTCCTGGAGTTCCTTCTCCTGCGCGATCCGGCCGGATATATCGATGACCATCAGGACCATTGTCTTCTTGGGCAGCCTCGCCCCCGATATCAGGACGGGCACAGTGGACCCGTCCGCCCGGACGAGGGTCGTCTCGAGCTGCGGGACCGTCCCTGAGGACTCCATCTCGCCGAGGAATGCCCGCCGCGATGGCTCGTCCCTCCAGAAATCCGTGAATTTCTTCCCCACGAGGTCCCGGGCGTGCTCCATGAGTATCGCGCTCCCGCGTTGGTTGACCTCCTCGATGACGAGGTCATCCTCGCCGTTCCTCGCGATGAATATCCCCGCGTCGGAATTGTCGAAGATCCCCCTGTAACGCGCTTCCCTCTCGTTCCGTTCGCCCGAGAGGGACGAGATGACCACGGCGACGGCGACGAGGACGTAGAAGCTCGCGGTCGTGATCGCGAGGGTGATCGCGGAGAGGTCGGGATTGGGGTGGAAGTACACCGAGAAGACCTCGAGGATCCCCACGGCCACCGCGAATACCACGCCGTTCCGGGGGAACCAGTAGGCCGCGAGGATGATGGGGAAGTAGAAGAGGAGGGGCGTGAAGAGCGAGAGGGGACTCCCGATCACCGCCGCGTAGGCGAGGAACGCGACGAGGGTGATCGCGGCGAGGGCAAGGAGTTTCGCATCTTTCCCGTCGAGAAAAGGCGTCGGGTCTCCCATCGGCGGTCTCCGGAGTCTAGTATAAATGTACCCTGAAGTGATTTAAAGCATGAGTCAAGTGAAGACGTGACCCGGGGTGGTCGAAACGGTGACCGATAGACCGCGGAAGACCAGCGCCGCTCAACGGGAGAGGGTCCTAGGGTTCATCCGGAGGATGGCGTGGGCCTTCTCGAAGGAACGCCTCGCCTCCTCGTACCTCCCGAGCTCCTTGAAACAGACACCCCTGTAGTTCCACGCGTTCACGTTGTCGGGCTCTTTCTGGATGACGATGTCGAAGCACTCGATCGCCTTCTTGTACAGGGTGAAGTCCCCCCTCTCGCGCCCGAGCCTCTCGAGTGCTTCCCCCCTCGCGTAGTACGTCGCAGGTGTCCGGTCATTGAGGTCAAGGACCCTGTCGAAACACTGGAGCGCCTCCTCGTACCTCCCGAGCTCCTTGAGGCACACGCCCTTCTCCCTCCACGCGTCGACGTGGGACGGGTCCATCTCGATGACGCGGTCGAAACACTCTATCGCGTCGAGGAACCGGCCCTGCCTGTAGTAGAGGTCGACACCCTTCTTGAACCAGCTTGCAGTCGACTTCCCGAATATCCTGTCAAAGAGCCCTATCTCCCTCTCCCTCGCGATCTCGGCCGCCTGCGTCTCGGTCACCCGCCTGATCTCCGTGATGTCGCGGATGGTCTCGATCGCGCCGATGGGGTTGCCCTTCCTGTCGGAAATCAGGGTCGCCCTCGACCAGAGGACGGCAGGCCTCCCCCTGAGCAGTCCCCTCGGGATCTCCGCGGTCAATGAGTTCCCCTCCCTCTTCACGTTCTGGTAGCCGAAAGCCGCGATCTCCTCGTCGGGGCTATTGAAGAGGTTGACGAGCGACGGGCGACGTTCCCCGAAAAAGGCGAGGGAGTACTCGAAGTTTCCCTTCCCGGTCACCCTGCCGGAGGGAATCCCCGTCAGGTCCTCCATCGCCCTGTTCCACGCGATGACCCTTCCCTCGCGGTCGATGGCAAACGTGGCGTCGGGGAGGTGGGCGACGATGTCGGCGAGCTGGCGGTCCGCCGAGGTGAGGGATTCCTCCGCGGCACGGCGGCTGATGGCCTGCCGGATCATCCGGTCGAGTTCCCTGAACTGGGCCTTCGGGTCCTGCCCCTTCGAGAGGTAGAAATCCGCCCTGTTGTTGAGGGCCTCCACGACGACGTGTTCCCTCCCCTTCCCTGTGAAGACGATGAAGGGCGTCGTGTCCCCCTCTGCACGGAGTATCTTGAGGAGGACGATTCCATCCATCAGCGGCATCTCGTAATCGCAGACGATCGCGTCGTAACTCTTTGACTTCAGGATCTCGAGGGCCTCTATGGCAGAACGGCACGTATCCACCACGAGTTCCCCTGACCTCTCGAGGAACAATTTCGTGATCTCGAGGAGGGCCGGCTCGTCGTCGATAAAGAGGACCGATATCTTCCCGTTTCCGGACCCTTGTGCCATCTCCCGCAGAAAAGTATCCTGCTCGTCGTACTTAATCCTTTCATCCGGAGCAGGGTGCGCGTACCGGCACAAAAAGGGAAAAAACCGGGGAATTCCCGGAGGGGCGGGGGGATCTCTACCGGTAGTCAGAGGAATAGCGGGACATCCCGGAACTCCCTCGCGTCGAACAGGCCCCTCTCGGTGATACGGAGTTCCGGGATGACGGTCAGGCTGAGGAAGGAGAGGTACATGAAGACCCCCGGGATCGCCCCCGCCGATTCCGCGACCTCGTGGAGTGACCCGAGCCTGCGGATGACCTCCTCGGCGGGGAGGATGGACATCAGGCCCGCGCACTCGAGCGGGAGGACGACCGTCTCCCTCCCGCGCACGACTGCAAGGCCCCCGCCGCCCCGGAGGATCGCCGAGAGTGCCCGCCTGATCGAGGTATCGTCCGCGCCGACCGCGACGAGGTTGTGGGCATCGTGGGCAACGCTCCCCGCGACGGCACCCTCCTGCAGGGAAAACCCGTGGACGATACCCACGGCAGCCTTCTTTTTCCTGTAGCGGCTGCAGACGACGACCTTGAGGAGATCGCGGTCGGTGTCCGGGATTCTTTCCCCATCGACCTCGTACACGAGCGACTCGGTCAGGATCTCCCCGGGCACGATGCCGATCACCCTCGCGGCACCGCTGCCCGCGAGAGCAAGTTCCCGCGGTGGAGGGACCCGTGCTTCCATGGGCGACCCGATGGACCGGGGCTTCCTCCCGGGAAAAGACGAGGCCGGACGCCCCCTCGAGTACGTGGCCTTGACGCAAAACGGTGACTCCTCGTCGAGGATGCAGAAATCGGCCCTCCTCCCGGGCGCGACTGCCCCCCTGTCGTCGAGGAGGAACCTCTCGGCGGGGGAGAGCGTTGCCATCCGGAGTGCGACCTCGAGTTCGATCCCGTGCTCGAGCGACTTCCTGATGCAGTCGTCGATGTGCCCCTCGCGCGCGATGTGGTCGGCGTGGCGGTCGTCTGTCGCGAACGCGAGGCGCGGGGCGGTACGGGACGTCGCGAGGGGGACGAGTGCCCGGAGGTTCCGTGCAGTCGATCCCTCGCGTATGAATACGTACATCCCGCGGACGAGCTTCTCCCGCGCCTCGGATAGACTACTCGCCTCGTGGTCGCTCTGGATCCCGGCGCAGATGTAGGCGTTCAGCTCGCGGCCGGAGAGGAGGGGGGCGTGCCCGTCCCTCACGCGCGAGATCCCGAGCTTCTCGTAGACCTGCGGGTCGCCGCCGAGGACTCCCGGGACGTCCATCACCTCCCCGAGCCCGACCACCCCGTCCCTCTCCGTGAAAGGTGCGAGGTCGCGGGCGGTGAGCGTTGCCCCGCCGGTGTCGAGGGGGGTGGCCGGGACGCAGGAGGGGAGTGCGAGGAGGATGTCGACGGGGAGGTCTTCCCTCTCCCTCAGCATGTACTCGATTCCCTCCGCGCCGCAGACGTTCGCGATCTCGTGGGGATCGGCAATCACTGTGGTCGTCCCGTGCGATGCGACGAGGCGCGCGAACTCGGACGGGACGAGGAGCGAGCTCTCGATGTGCACGTGCGCGTCGATGAGGCCGGGAACGACCCGTCTCCCTTTGAGGTCGCAGGTGTCCTTCGCCCTGTAACCCTTGCCCGTCCCGACGACCCAGCCGCCGCTGACCGCGATGTCGGTCTCCACCCAGTCGCACGTAAACGGGTCAAAGAGGCACGCGTTTGAAAAGAGGGTGTCGGCGGTTTCCCGCCCGAGGGCACGGTCCACGCACGTTCTCCGCGATGCGGGCGGGAAAGTCTCTCTCATCAAGGAGTTCCTGTGTCGTGGCAGGACAAATGCTTTGGCATGCGGGGGTGCACGCGGGGTGGTGGCCGGGGAGAAGATACAAGACCATCCCCCGCCCCATAAGTAAGTGATGGCCCGGCAACTTCCGTCTCCCGCGGGGTGCATGGAGGGCGCAGCATGAACGAGATCCTCGTCTTCGGCGTGGTGATCGGGGGAGTATTCTCGGCAATAGGGAGCGCGGTACTCGTCCACCTCGGGGAGACGATAGACCGGTTCCCGCGGGAGGGCGATGAGAAGAGGGTGAGGAGCGTGTGGAGCCCGAGGGAATTCACGAGGTACGCGGTGGCGATCTACTGGCCCCTCTACCTCGCCGGTGCAGCGATGCTGCTCCCGGGGACGCGCCTGCTGACCGTCGCGGGGATCGCCACGATCTTCGGGCTCGTCCTCTTCATGGTCACCGCCCTCGTCTTCTCTGTCGCGACCTACCACCTCATGCAGTCTGGCGGGAGGAAGGAGTCGCCGAGAGTGGGGCTGTTCTCGTCGTTGCTCGCGGGAAAGCCTGTCAGCCCGTACCCGCGCGGGCGGCGTTCGCCCGGGACGGGGGGCAAGGGGACCGGGTCTCCTGACAGGGAGGCCCCTCGGAAGGGAGACGAGCGGAAGGACGACACGTAAGGGGCAGGGGGAGGCAAGCTCGCGCCGCCCCGGCGCGGGGTGGAACGGGTCTTCCCGGGTTCCCGCGGTGCGCGAAAAAACCGGTGGGGACAGGGAGGGTAGATCACCCGAAAATCTCGCGGGACCTCTCGAGGGCCTCCACGGCGGGGAGTTTCTTGCCCGTGAGGAACTCGATGCAGGCGCCGCCCCCCGTCGAGATGTGGGAGAAATCCCTGTCGATTCCCATCTTCTCCGCGACGGCGGCAGTGTGCCCCCCGCCGATGATGGAGAACTCCGACCTCGATGCGGCTCTCAGGAGCTCGTAGGTCCCCGTCGCGAAGTCGGGGTCCTCGAAGACCCCCGCGGGCCCGTTGAAGACGACTGTCCGGCACGAGCGGATCTTCTCCGCGAGCGACGCGATCGCATCAACGCCGACATCGAGGATCGTCGCGTCGCCGGGGATGGCGTCCACGGGGTACTCGACCCTCCTGCCCTCCTCCCGCACGGCGACGGTCTCCGGGAAAGCGATCCTCTCGCGGTAGGACGCGAGGAGGCGCCGCGCCCTCTCCACCTCCCCCTCGTACCCGAGCTGCTGGACGAGCTGGAGCGAGCCTTTCCCGATGGCGTGACCCGCGGCGAGGAGGAAGACGTTCGCGACGACACCCGTCACGATCACGGTGTCGGCAATGCCCTTCTCGAGCACGTGTTCCGCGACGGAGAGCGAGTCGTCGACCTTCGTCCCGCCGAGGACCATGCAGACCGGCCCGGGCGCACTCCCGAAGATCCTGCCGAGGTACGTGATCTCCTTCTCCATCAGGAGCCCGGCGACCGAGCGCATCACCATCGGGAGACCGACCATCGTGGGCTGCGAACGGTGCGCCGTCCCGAAGGCGTCGTTCACGAAGATGTCGCCCATGCGCGAGAGCCTCTGCACGAGGTGGGTTTTTTTGGCCTCCTCGGGCTTCACGGTGAGGTTCTCCTCTGCATTGAACCTCACGTTCTCGAGCATCAGGACGTCACCGTTCTTCATCCTGCGGACGGCTTCCCTCGCGCACTTCCCGAAGATGTCGTCGATGTATTCCACATTCTGCTGGAGGAGGGTGCCGAGCCTCTCGGCATGGCCCTCGAGGGTCGTGAAATCCTTCTTTCCGGGCCTGCTCTGGTGGGTGACGATCACCACCCGCGACCCGGAGAGAGCCTTGATCGTGGGGAGGTGCTCGCGGAAACGCTTGTCATCGAGGATCCGGCCCGTCGCGGGGTCGATGGGGGAGTTGAGGTCAAGCCTGAGGAGGACCGTCTTGTTCTCGACCTTCGCGTCCTTCAGCGTCCCTACCGGCATCTCGTCCCCTCCCCGCGGATCACGCGTTCCGCGCCTTTATCTTCTTCAGGCGGAAGAGTTCCTCCCTCTCCATCTCGTCGAGGCGCATCTTGATGAAGTCCCGCGCGGCAGTCATCTCCGGGATGACCTTGAACTCGAGGGCGTTGACCCGCCTCTTCGTGGACTCGATCTCGTCGAGGAGCCTCTTCATCGTCGTCTCCACCTCGGCACTCCGGATGATCGCCTCCACGAGCTCCTCGAAGGCGAGCGCCGTCTCGTCGATTACCGATGAGGTCCCGAGTATCCCGTAACCCCTCTCCAGCAGCCCTTTCCTGACCTTCGTCGACTCGATCTCCGGGACGACGACACCCATGATGTTCTTGCTGTGGACCGAGATCGAGGGGACCTCCTTCACGGAGAATGCGGCTGCCTTGACGCCGATCGCCCCTTCCACGGTGTTTGCGACCGCCATCAGTTCCCTCGCGCGCTCGTACTTCTCGTTGAGCACGTCGCGGCTATCCTTCGCCTGCTCGAGCACCCTGAAGAACTCCATGATGAGCCCGTCCCTCTTCATCTTGAGGATCTTGTATCCCCTCTCCGAGAGGGCAATCTTCTTCTTGAGATTGATCAGCTCGGAGCGGGTGGGCTTGATATCTCGGAGTGCCATGGAGACCTATCCCCCGGCCTTCGCGGCCTGCCTGAACTTGGGGTGGTACTTGTGGATGAGCTCGCGGTCGATGCGGACGAGCTGCTCGACGGGCAGTGACGCGAGGAGTTCCCACCCGAGGTCGAGCGTCTCCTCGATGGTGCGGTCCTCGTTGGGTCCCTGCCGGACGAAACGGTTCTCGAAGACGTCCGCGAATTCGAGGAACATCCGGTCCCGCTCCGAGAGGGCCTCCTTCCCGACGATCGCGACCAGGCCGCGGAGGTCGTTGCCCTCTGCGTACGCGGCGTACAGCTGGTCGGAGACCTTTTTGTGGTCCTCGCGGGTGTGGCCCTTGCCGATCCCGAGGTTCATGAGGCGGGAGAGGGACGGGAGCACGTTGATGGGCGGGTAGATACCCTTGCGGTGGAGTTCCCTGCTGACCACGATCTGACCCTCGGTGATGTACCCCGTGAGGTCCGGGATCGGGTGGGTGATGTCGTCGCCCGGCATGGTGAGGATGGGGAACTGCGTGATGGAGCCCTTCTTGCCCTTGACGATCCCCGCCCTCTCGTAGATGCTCGCGAGGTCCGTGTACATGTACCCGGGGTACCCGCGGCGGCCCGGCACCTCCTCGCGCGCGGCCCCGATCTGTCTCAATGCCTCGCAGTAGTTCGTCATGTCGGTGAGGATGACGAGGACGTGCATCCCGAGGTCGAACGCGAGGTATTCTGCGGTCGTGAGGGCGAGGCGGGGCGTGATGATCCGCTCGACGGCAGGGTCATCCGCGAGGTTGAGGAATACCACCGCACGCTCGAGGGCACCTGTCCGCTCGAAGTCCTGCATGAAGTAGTTTGCCTCTTCTTTCGTGATGCCCATCGCCGCGAAGACCACCGCGAAGCCTTCCTTAGAGCCCGGTACCTTCGCCTGCCGCGCGATCTGGAGCGCGATCTGGTTATGCGGGAGTCCCGCGCCGGAGAAGATCGGGAGTTTCTGCCCCCGCACGAGGGTGTTCATCCCGTCGATTGTGGAGATACCCGTCTGGATGAAATCGTTCGGCGAACCGCGCGCGTACGGGTTTATCGCTGCCCCCGTGATGTCGAGGCGTTTCTCGGGGACGATCTCGGGTCCACCGTCGATCGGTTTCCCGCCGCCGGAGAGGATGCGCCCGAGCATGTCGCGCCCGACGGGCATCTTGATGGTCTCGCCCGTGAAGCGGATCCCGCTGTCCCTCCCGATCCCGGCGGTCGTCTCGAATACTTGGACCACCACGAGCTCGTCGCTCGTGTCGAGGACCTGCCCGCGCTTGACGGTACCGTCGAACAGGACGATGTTGACGAGTTCCCCGTACCCGACGGGCTCGGTCTTCTCCACGAAAACCAGCGGACCCGCGATCTGGGTGATTGTCCTGTATTCCTTCATGCTGCCGACCTCAGTGCATTGAACTCGGACTCCATGTCCGCCTGGACCTTCGCGAGGAACGGTTCGTAGTCCTTGATGAACTTGACCTGCGGCAGCTCGTTCTTGGATTTCACGGAGAGTATTTGCTGGGGTGTCACGCCCGCGTTCTGAGCCGCGTAGGCAAGGTCAGAGAACTGGCGGAT
Source organism: Methanolinea sp. (assembly GCA_030055515.1). Taxonomy (NCBI): domain Archaea; kingdom Methanobacteriati; phylum Methanobacteriota; class Methanomicrobia; order Methanomicrobiales; family Methanoregulaceae; genus Methanolinea; species Methanolinea sp. Next base: position 128,292 of record JASFYI010000004.1, read on the forward strand.
CGCTTTCATCATCGCGTACTGCTTCTTCATGTCGCAGAAGGTATCCACGGGGTCGTACGCGTTCTGCTGGAGGAAGATCTCCCGGATCATCCGCGCGACCTCTATCGTGATCTGCTCGGTCTCGGGGAGCGCGTCGGAGCCGACCAGCTGGACGATCTCCTGGAGTTCCGCCTCCTTCTGGAGGATCTCCATCGCCCACGACCGGAGCGTGTTCCACTCGGGCGAGACCTCCCTGTCGTACCACTCCTGCAGGCTCTCGAGGTAGAGGGAGTACGAGTTGAGCCAGTTGATGGCCGGGAAGTGCCGCCTCTGGGAGAGCTTCGCGTCCAGCGCCCAGAAGACCTTCACGATGCGGAGGGTGTTCTGCGTCACGGGCTCGGAGAAGTCACCGCCCGGCGGGGAGACGGCGCCGATGACCGAGACTGAGCCCATCCTCCCGCTCAGGGTCTTCACCCTGCCCGCGCGCTCGTAGAACTCCGAGAGGCGTGCGGCAAGGTACGCGGGATACCCTTCCTCGCCCGGCATCTCCTCGAGCCGGGACGAGATCTCGCGCATGGCCTCGGCCCAGCGGGACGTCGAGTCTGCCATCAGGGAGACGTCGTACCCCATGTCCCTGAAGTACTCCGCGATGGTGATCCCGGTGTAGACCGATGCCTCCCTCGCGGCGACCGGCATGTTGCTCGTGTTCGCGATGAGCACTGTCCTCTCCATGAGGGGTTTCCCGGTCTTTGGGTCCTCAAGCTCGGGGAACTCGGTGAGAACCTCTGTCATCTCGTTGCCGCGCTCGCCACACCCGATGTAAACGACGATCTCTGCGTCGCTCCACTTCGCGAGCTGCTGCTGGGTGACGGTCTTGCCGCTCCCGAAGGGCCCGGGAATGGCGGCAGTACCCCCCTTCGCGATCGGGAAGAGACCGTCGAGGATGCGCTGCCCCGTGATCAGCGGGATGGTCGGGTTCATCTTCTCGAGGACGGGCCGCGGCACGCGTACCGGCCACTTCTGCATCATGGTGAGTGTCGTCCCGTCGTCCAGCGTGCAGACGGGCTCGTCTACCGTGAACGAACCGGCCCTTATGGTCTTGACCGTCCCGCCCTTCACGTTCGGGGGGACGAGGATCCTGTGGACGATGTTCGTCTCCTGGACTTCGCCGATGATGGATCCGGGCCCCACGGTATCGCCTTCCTTCACGACGGGGCGGAACTCCCACTTCCGCGAGTGGTCAAGGCCGGGCGCCGAGACACCCCTGTGGATGAAGTCGCCCATCTTCGCGACGAGCACGGAGAGGGGCCGCTGGATCCCGTCGTAGATACTGGTCAGGAGGCCCGGCCCGAGTTCGACGGCAAGGGAGAGCCCCGTGTTGACCACCGGCTCGCCCGGGCGGATCCCCGAGGTGTCCTCGTAGACCTGGATGATGACGTTGTCCCCCTGGATCTTGATCACCTCGCCCATGAGCTCTTCCTTGCCGACCTTCACCACGTCGTACATGTGGGCCTCGATCCCCACCGCGGTGACGACGGGACCGGCGATACGTTTCAGAACTCCTGTCTTTGCCTTTCTTGTCTCCTGTTCTTTCACTTCCACAGATCAACACCCACTGAACGCTTTATCCTCTCCCTCATGGAGAGTCCCCCTTCCTCTGCACCGATCGTGATGACTGTCGGTTTCACGGACTCCTCGAGGGTCATCTGCAGTCTCCGCGGGATCTTCTTCACGTCACCACTCTGCAGGACGAGGATTCCCACGTCCGGGTCCTCGAGGACCCGGTTGATGTATTCCACGAGTTTCTCCTCGTTCTCTGCCGGGTACGTCTTCCGGATACCTGCCAGCCGGAAGCCGAGGATGAACTCCTGATTTCCTATCACCGCGATCTCCATTATACCACCAGGTAACCCCGTATCCTCTCGGGCGCAAGCCCGGATTCCTTGCCCCGCGCGAGGGCTCGGAGGTTGAAGATCTCGTACTTCTTCTTCTCAAGGTATACGAGAATCGGATGGATGGAGAACGGCTGGAGCTTGGACATGGTCTCCATCTCGGAAAGCTGCACCTTGATGAGTTCGTTGTCGATCTCCCGGAGCGACATCTCCCCTGCGAGCCTCGCGAGGAGTTCCCTCAAGGGCTTGACCTTGACGAGGGGCACGAGGGCGTCGATGAATTCCCGCGTGTCCTTTATCGGGAAGATGCGCTGGAGTGATTGAGGAGGAATCGTCCCTCCCTGGATGAGAATGTCCGAGATGTCGGTCACGGAGGGATCCGCCCTCACGCGGAACATGGTCCTGATGTTCGTGACGTCGATATCCAGCGTGATGTACTCGAGGAACTCCCGGCCACCCTTTATCCCGCTCTGGGCGTACGCGATGAGGTCGGCGTAGAATTGCTTGTAGAGCTCGTTCTCCACCTTCGGGAGTACCTCCTCCTTGAGACCCCCTTCCGTCATCCGCGCGAGCACGGGAAAGATTCCCTTCCCCCGGAGGGCTTCCACGACCCTCTCCGCGGTCGGCTCTTCGAGGAGCCTGTCGAGGAACGCCCTGTCGAGTTCCCCTGCAGGTACCAGGATCTCCTTGATCTTCCCCTTCTTCTCCCCGTGGAGCTTGCCCCGGATGATCGTCAGGACGTTCTGAATGTCCCAGCGCCGGAGGTATGCCCGCGTGAGGTCCTTGAGGGTGCCGGGGGTGATCTTCTGGACATTCTGGTACTCCTTCGCGAGGTTCCACGAGAGCGCGATCTCGATGAGGTCGATCCCCCTGAAGGATGTCGCGAGTTCGTCCACTTCCTTGCGGTACTGCGTCTCGCCCACGAACCGCGTGATCTCGTCGAGCCCCATGTTCAGCATCCGCATATACTCTTCCCGGGGGATGAGCTTCGACTTGCGGACACGCATCCTGGTACAGACGTAGATGAAGGGGACGGGTCCCGCTCTTATCTCGGCCACGGGCGCACCCCCTCACCCGAAGAGCAGGTCAGAAGCATCCTTGAGTCCCGATTCCCACACGGCATCGAGGAACGTCCGGTAGCTGTAGTCCAGTTTCAGGCTGCCGTCCCTGCTCTCGACGATCACGCCCCCGTCGATGTCCACGTCGGTTCCCACGGAAAAATTCCGGAATTCAGGGTTCTGCGAGAGGACCTGCTCGAGGAGTCTCCTGTCGCGGGAATTCACGTGGACGATACCGTCCCCGATCTGGGTCTTTGCCTCCCGGAGGAGGTTCGCGAGGGCCTCCCTGTGGAAATTCTCCGGGAGGCCCGCGATGGCCTCCCTCGCGTGCTGGTAGACCTGGTCGAGGAGCTCCTTCTGCGTGTTGAGCAACTCCCTCTTCACCTGGAGGTTTGCGGCCGAGACTTCCTGGTCCATGAGGTAGGCGGCCTGCCTCTCGACCTCCTCGCTGGCAGCCTGCTTGATCTTCCCTGCGCGTTCCTGGGCAGCCGTGAGAACCCTCTTCGTCTCCTCCTGGCTCTCCCTCCGGATCCTTTCCACTTCCTGCCGTCCTCGTTCGCGGATCTCTTCCAGGACTGCCTCCAATCCCATGGTCCGCTCCCTAGAAGAGTAACAGGAGTCCGACCACAAGACCGAAGATCACGATGGTCTCAGGGATGACGGTGAGCAGGAGGACGAGCCCGAAGATGTCCTTGTTCTCTGCCGTGGCCCCCACGGCGGCAGAACCGATCGCCATCTCGGCAAGGCCGGTTCCTATGCCCGTGAGTCCCACGGCGATCCCTGCCCCGAGCGCTTTCATCCCAAGCTGCGATGCCTTGACCATCTCGACAGTCATTTCCGTTGCTGCGACAGCTGTTGCTTCTGCCATTTTCAATCCTCCACGAATTTTTTCCTCATTCCGAAAGGAGTGTACTTCCTGCCTCCACCTTTGTAGAACTTGGTGAAGAATTCGACATACTGTAACCTGAGAGACTGGAGCGCCCCTCCGAGCATCCCGAGCACCGTGTTCAGGATGTGCCCGACCACGAGCACGATGCCGCCGATCACGATGATGACGGCCCCCAGTGCACTGGGAGACTCAAGCTGCGGTTCGATGATGAGCCCGATGGCGATGAAGTTCACCACCATCGCGATGGCCACCGAGGAGAGGCCGACGCCGACGAGACGGGCATAGGAGAGCACGTGGCTCATGATCGTCGGGAGTTCGACGACCTCGAGGGGTGAATCCATGACGATGAAGAGGACGCCGAGCACGATCATGGAGAGGCCGCCGATCATCGTGGCGTTCATGCCCGCTGCCACCGGCGGCATGCCCGTGAAGTCGGGCATGAGCGGCATCGAGAACGACGACCAGATCGAAAACAGGATGCCCCAGAGGACCATGATCCACCCGAGGTTGGCGAGGACTGCCTTCACCCTGTGCGCACCGTGGTCCTGCCTCGCGTGGTTGACCATCCCGAACACGCGCCCGAGGGTGATCTGGAGGACACCGATCCATATCGCCATGATCATGAGCCCGGTCACGTCCGGGCCGTGCCCGCCGGCATGGCCGCCGATGTTGAGGTGCCTCGAGAACAGCACGGGATCCCACGGGAGCGCGAAACCGAAGAACTCCGAGAAGAGAACCCCAAAGAAGATACTCGAGAGGCTCCCGTTCCGGAGGATAATGGCGAGGCGGCGGCCGTCCTCGCTCCGGAGGACCCTGTGGAGTGCGAGGCTGAGCGCGAGGAGAACCGCGCCGTACCCCACGTCACCGAGGATGATCCCGAAGAAGATGGGGAAGATGATGGACACGAGCAGGGTCGGGTCGAGCTCGGTGTACTTCGGGCGCGAGTAGATGTCCATCAGCATCTCCGTGGGCTTCGCGAAGCCGGGGTTCCGGTATTCGGTGGGTGGCGACTCGGTGAATTCGTCGGGCTTGCACTCGTAGACGAAGACCTTCCCGCCCGTCGCGTAGTGAATACCCTCCTTCAGCCGCTCGAGGTGGGCAGTGGGGACCCACCCCTCGACCACGAATGACCGGCCGGTGGTCGCAAACCTCAGGGGAGCCTCGGCCATCTCCACGTCCGCGGTGAGCAGTTCGTGGCACGCGAGGAAGAGATCGTGGTGCTTCGTCCGGATCTCTTCCAGCTTCCTGTTGATCTCCTCGAGTTCGCCCTTCCGGGTGAGGATCTGGCCCTCGTAGAATCCCATGCGTTCCGAGGGGACCCCCTCCTCGTCCGGGAGGGCAACCGCCTGGAACTGGACATCCAGCAGTGCCTGCTCGGCACTGGCCTTCATCTCCTGCGGAACGATGAGGATGATGAACTTCCCCTTCTTCGTCTCCGCGGTGAAGATCTCGTGCGGCATTTTGAGGTCGGGGACCTTCGCCACGTACCCGCAGAGGACAGAGAACCTGTGGAATCCCCGCAGGAGCGAAATGTCGAATGGGACGTCCTGGAACGGCCGGAGAGCCTCGATCTTCTGCTCGTACTCCCTTATCTGGGCGTCTATCCGCGTCTTCTTCCCGAGGAGTTCCTCGGTCTCTTGTTCGAGGAGGGGAAGTTCCCTCTCGATGACCTGCCTTAGGCGGGCAGCGTCCACTTTCCGGTCCGCGGGGATCTCCTCGTCCTCGCGAATGCCAAAGGAACTGGTGATTCCCCGGAGCCTGATGAGCTCGCGGGAAGTCTCGTTTGCCGCGGGAAGGGGTGTTCCGATCCGATACCCTTCGTACTCCCTGCTGTCCTTCTCGACGAAGTCCTCGATGTGGAAGACATTCTGCCTGTACAGTTCCCTGATGACAGGCTCCATCTGGGACCTCGTGGCCGCGATGAGGACACGGGTCATCTTTTCAGGAGTGAACATGGAGCCGCTCCTTGAACCGCGAGACGAGGAGCGAGGCGGCCTTCTCGAGGTTGCGCAGGCCCCGCTGCCTCATCTCGGCGGCGCGGATCCTGCCCTCCCGGAGAATCTCCTCGCGTTTCCTTGCCGCATCCTCCCTCACCTCGGCCAACCTGGCCTTCTTGTACTCCTCCGCGTCGTGGGCTGCCTTCATGACGAGGTTGTCGGCCTCGAGTTCGGCGTGGGCAATGGCACGCTTGCTCTCGGCGAGGGCCTCGCTGACCATCCTCTCATACTCAGATTCAGTCTGTTTAATCTTCTGCAAGACCTCAGTCTTCATCAAACCCTCCTCTCACGGCAATGAAGTGTTAGACGGGAATTGTTCTTATATCTGTTGATATTTTTTCGGGGAAAAAGGGGTAACGAGCGACTCAAAATCAAAACAGAAGTTTTATTAAAGGAAAACGGCGTGACGCGTCATCCTCCATCCCGCGGGACGCGGTCCCCCTCTCTCCGGACGCCCCTCTCCACCGGCGGCCAGGTGTCGGCCGTGCCCTCGAGGAACTTCACGGGGAGGGGTATCACGGACAGGTCGACGCCCGGGGGAACCTGTGCGACGCGGATGCCCCGTGTCTCCCCCTCGAGTGACATTCCCCCCATTTCCTCTGAAGAGCACAGGACGTCCTGCTCGGGGTGCGTCCCGCGGGCAATGGTGCAGGAGAGGAGTATCCGCTCCCCCGCGGAGACCACGTAGCGGACTCTCCTACACCCGGGGTGATCTCGCGGCAGGACGAGGAGGGGGACGCGGTGGTCGCGGACGAGGCAGAAGAGCATCGCGGCTGCGGAGAGAGACCCGCCCTCGGGCGCGGAGACGGCGATGACGTGGTGGGGCCAGATCGACTGGCAGTGCTCCCCGCCGGGAGTCTCGATGCAGATGCTGAAACGCGACCCGGCCTGCCCCGCGACGAGGAACGAGCTCCTCCCGCGGACGAGGAGGAGCTCCCCTGCCGCCGGCCTGAATACTCTATCTGGCATTCCCCACCTTCAGAGAACGAGGTTGAAGATGACGAGAGCGATCACGAGCATGATGCAGGAGTGTTTTACCCCTGCCTTGAGCGACCCCTCGCCCATCTGGCCCGCGATGAGACCCGAGAGGACAGCCTGCAGGACGACGGCGTGGTACATCAGCCGGAGGATCGGCTTGACCGAGGGTGAACCGAGACCCGAGAGCGGAGTCCCCTGCGGGATTGTCCCTCCCCCGACGTTCCCGAGGATGGGCAGGAAGCTGTGCGAGATGACGCCCACCACGAAGACGAACACCACGAATGCCATGTAGATGATCGCCGTGTAGATGAACATGTCGGAGAGGCGTTCCCGCTTGAGCAGGTCCGACATCTTCGCGTCGCTCGCGGCAATCGCGAGGACATCCCCGATCGACCCGCTCATCTGGCTCGCTTTCGTGATGAGCGAGACGGTCCGCGCGATCAGGGGGGTCCTCACGCGGTCCTCGAACCGTATGAGTGCATCGGTGAAACTCGCACCCCAGTCGATGTCCCTCTTTATCCTCTTTATCTCGTAGGAGAGGAGGCCGAGGTTCGTGTTGACCATGATCGAGATCGCCTGCGCGATTGTGAGCCCGACCTGGTTGATCCCCGCCATCCTCTCGAGGAAATCGGGGATGAGTGCCTCCATCCCCTCGATGTTCCGCCGCCACATCTCGTAGAAGAACGAGTAGGGGACGAGCACGATGAGGAGCGCGATCATGACGTGGTCGTCCACTACGTCGATGTAGAGCTCGACGTCGTGGTAGCGGGGGACCACGAGGAAGAGTGCGACGAGGTAAATGACCGCGATCGGCACGGTGAAGAGGAGGGTGTGGCTGTAGTTCTTGACGAAATACTCGAACGGGTGGCGGACGAATTCCCGCAGCTTCCTCACTTTGTCGTAGTGGGCAAGGCGCGAGAAGAAAGGCTCTTCCCCCTCCTTGTGGTAGACACGCACGTCGCTGTACTCGTGGAGGAGCTTTGCCCTCACGAACCGCTCGACAACCTCGGTCTTGAGTGATATGAGGTCGATGAGGAGGATGAATATCGCCGACCCGATGGGAAAGACGAGGTACACCACGGCGGTCAGCTGGAGGAGGGCAAGCCCCCCCATCATCCCCATGACGACCATGATGATGATGAGGAAGAGGGGCCCGGCGACGAAGAGGGTGACGTAGGCCTCGGCGACGAGGGAGAGGAACTGGAGGAACTGCTTCTGCTCGAACCTCGCCTCCTCCTGGTAGAGCCGGACCCTCCCCCCGAGGAAACCGACGAGGTCCCCGCCGCTCTCGATGACCGAGACGAGGTCCTCGAGGAACTGTTTCAGCTTCTCCGAGGGCGTTGTCTCCATCAGGTGCCGGAGGGCCGTGATGACGTCGTAGCCGAAGAAGTCCGCGTCCCTGACGACCTGCCGGAACTCGAGGGCAACCTCCCCGTAGATCTTCGCGTTCTCGGAGAGCGACCGGAATATCGTCATCATCTGTGCCCCGCCCTTCCTCATCGCGTACATGTAGGCGACCGCGTTGTGGAGGGTGAGGTTGATCTTCATGGCCCTGTTCTTCTTCTGCATCCCGGGATACCGGAGCGCGAGGAGGTAGGAGAGGGAGAATCCGATTACGAACGCGACGGCCGCGCCGATGACCTGCAGGGGGATCGTGTAGATCGACCCCGGCTCTATCCTCTCGGGGATGGGGAGCGAGAAGACGTTGTAGACGTTGAGGTACCCCATTTCCTGCGCCGTGGAGATAGCAAATCCCGTGAGCAAGAAGCCGAGGATTGCAAACAGCATGCCCGCGAGTACCGCGGCCTGGATTGCCCGCGTGAGGTAGTGCTCCACGGTCACCCCGAGGCGAGCCGACTCGATGTCTGACGCGAGCTTCTGGTACTTCAGGGGGTCTGCCTTGACCCTCTTTCTCAGGAACGCGTTGAGATTCATTCAAGGACCCTTGCGAGGTCGTCGAGGTTCTCGATCACGGTCTCGGGGCTGATGCTGTAGGCCTGGAAGATCCTCGATGCCCTCACGTAGTCGACGATCCCCTGCCTTTCCATGGCGAGGAGCACCTTCTTGCGCGTCTCGACCTCGGCATCGAGCCTCTCCCGGCTCCACCCCCGCCGCTCGGCGATGTCCGCGTACACCTGCGACCTCCCCCTGTAGGTGAACGTGTCGTGCACGGGATCGTAGGTGAAGACCGTGTTGACCCGGAGGTTCCCGGTCGAGGGATCAATCCCCGCGATCTCGACGATCTCGAGCGACCTCCTCACCCGCTCCGTCCCCCTGTAGACCAATGCCTGGACGCTGACGATGTTGAGGGCCGTGATCATGTTCCGCGGCACGTTGAGGGGCTCGTTCTCGAGGCGGTGGATCGCGGCGTCGACGCTGCCGGCGTGCATCGTGGAGAACGTCGTGTGCCCCGTGTTCATCGCCTGGAAGAGCGTCTGGGCCTCGACCCCCCTCACCTCGCCGACGAGGATGTACTCGGGGCGCTGGCGCATTGCCGCGCGGAGGAGGTCGAACATCGTGATGACATTTGCGCCCTCGGAGACCATCTCGCGGGTGACGCTCGCGATCCAGTTCTCGTGGTAGAGCGTGATCTCGCGGGTATCCTCGATGCTCACGACCTTCGCCATCGGGGGGATGAAGAAGGAGACCGCGTTGAGCGAGGTTGTCTTGCCCGAGGCGGTGCCCCCGATGAAGAGGAGGCTTTTCTGGTTCTCGATCGCGAGCCAGAAGTAGACGAGTTCTTCCACGCTGAACGTCTTCTTCTGGAGGAGCTCGACGGGCGAGAAAGGTTCCTCCCGGAACTTCCTGATCGTGAAGGACGTCCCGCGCGTGGTCACCTCGGTCCCGAGGGTGAGCTGGAGCCTCGAGCCGTCGGGGAGCGTGGCATCCAGCATCGGTGACCCCGTGGAGATGTGCTTCCCGGACCGCTGGGCGAGCGTGATCGCGAGCGAGTTCAGGATCTCGGGTTCAAACACGATGTTCGTCTTGACATTATGGTACTTCCTGTGGTAGAGGAAGAGGGGGATCCTGTGGCCGTCGCACGAGATGTCCTCGAGGTTCCTGTCCTTCATGAGCGGGTCGATCCTGCCCCACCCGATGAAGTTCCGCGTGAGGTAGTATTGTATCCGGAACAGGCTCTCGTTCTCGAGGGTGACGCCGTACTCGTCGAGGAGCTCGTGCATCTTCTCGAGGAGCAGTGCCCTCTTGTCCATCGCGACCTCCTCGTCGGTCAGGATGAGGGCAGACCGCATGTCCTCGTGGAGCCTCTCGAGGAGCTCGTACTCGAACTCGGAGAGCTTCGGCTCGAAGAGGAGGTACTCGTACTGCTTCGTCTTCTCGTTGAGGGCGATGACGACGAGTGACCTCCCCTCGTCCACGTAGTACCTCTCGATCTCCCTGTAGCGCGGGGGGATCTCGGCGTCCACGAGCGGCCCGTCCCTTCCAAAGTCGTATTCCGGGACGAGGGGAGCCTTCTTCCTCTTTTTCAGCAGCTGGACAAAAGAGAATTCAGGTGGTGCAGTCTCCACCACGTCACTCCCACCCGAGGGCCGAAGCCTCCTTGCGATGCCCTGGATGTCTGGTATCTTGAGAGCCACGGACCGGACCTACCCTGCGCCCTCGAAATCGGCGCGTAAATATTCAGGATGTGTTTTCCATGTATGTATATATAAATCATGGCGAAGGAATGGCCGGAGAGGACGTGGATTTTCCCGGAAATGTCCCCCCCGCAAACCGGGTGACAGAAATATAAATGTACCTCTGAAAACCCATGATACGACAAGGGTGCGGGAAGGTTCTGATGGACGGGAACGTGCGCGAAGGAATGATGCCGACGGGTATCCCCTCCCTCGACCCTGTCATAGAGGGGGGCGTTCCCGCCGGGACCCTCGTCCTCCTCCTGAGCGATATCGGCGCCGGCGGGAACGAGTTTGCCTACACGTCCGTGATGCTCCTCTCCCGGAGGGCGAGCGATTCACCCGGGGGAGACCTCGCGATCCCGCGCGAAATATGTTACGTGACGTTCACGAAGGGGAGCAGGGACGTCCTCTCGGAGATGAAGCTCGCGTTTCACCAGGACCTGACGAGGGGTCTGGGACAGGTCAAGTTCATCGACCTCTCGAACATCTACTTCGACTCGAGCATCGTCCCGCTCGAATGGTACTCGGAAAAGGACCTCTTCCGCCGTCTCCAGTCGAGGGGAGACCACGATACCCTCCTCGGGGCCCTCGCGGCCAGGCTCGGGGACGTCCCGCACAAGAGCCTCGTCGTCCTCGATTCCCTCACGGACCTCGCGACCCAGTACACGAGGGAAGGGTACTGGCACGACTTCGCGGCGTTCCTCCGGGGCCTCCAGCGGGTGACGAAGGAGTGGGACACGACCGTGTACCTCATCCTCACCAAGGGCATCCTCGAGGTCTCCCGCGAGAGGGAGATATCGGACATCTGCGACGCGGTGATCTCTTTCCGGTGGGAGGAGACGACGGGCGGCCGGCGCCAGAGGGTAATGTACTTCGAGAAGTTCCGGGGCCTCATGCCCCACCTCGAGGAGAACGACCTCGTGAAATTCGCCGTGCGGATATCCTCTAACGAGGGCTTCGACGTGAGCAACATCAGGGTGGTCGTGTGAACGGCGGCCAGCGCGTGAGAATCGGCATCGAGGGACTGGACCAGATGATGGGGGGCGGCCTCATCCCCGGGACCATCTGCGCGATCATCGGGACCTACGGGACGGGGAAGACCACATTCGGGTTGCAGTTCGCGTGGGAGGGGCTCGTAAGCGGCGAGAAGGTCATCTACATCAGCCTCGAGGAGCGCGAGGACAGGCTCCTCCTGTACATGAAGGACAAGGGATGGGACATCGGGCAGTACCTCGACGGCAGGTTCACGGTCTTAAAGCTCGATCCCTCCGACTTCAACCTCGCGATCAACAGCATCAAGAACGAGCTGCCCGCCCTCGTCCGCCAGATGGGGGCAAAGAGGGTCGTCATCGACCCCATCTCGCTCTTCGAGGATCTCTTTGACCGCAACTCGGACAGGAGGAGGGAGATGTTCCGGCTGATCGACACGCTCCGGGAACAGAACTGCACGATCGTGATCACGAGCGAGACCGACAAGGACAACCCGTTCACGAGCCGGCACAACCTCATCGAGTACCTCGCCGACACCGTCATCCTCCTCCGCTACGTGAGGCCCTCCGACCTGACCGACGTCCACCTCGCGCTCGAGGTCGTCAAGATGAGGCTCTCCCCCCACTCGAGGGAGATCAAGCCCTACGAGATCCAGCAGAACCAGGTCCTCGTGTACACGGAGGCAAACGTCTTCTGACGGGGAATGGGGCCTGCTCTCCCCACGCTCTTTTCAGAAATCCCCTATCCCGAGGAGGTGGAGGACGATGACGATGAGCGCCCCCGGGATGCCGCCGAGGATGCAGAGGATGACGGTGACGAGGGAGTAAGGGATCTCAGGGCGCCCGAGGAACTCCATCACACCGGAAACGTTCACGAGGAAGAGGGTCAGGAGGCCGAGAACCGAGTTGACGACGAGTTTCAGGATGTCCTTGAGGAGGAAGAAGAGGGCGACTGCGATGAGGATCCCCGCGGCGAGAACCGTGTAATCGGCGTTCATTCTCCATTACCAATTATTCTCTGGTTTTTTAATCTTATCGAGGGGAGGACGCAGCACCCAACGACCTTCTCTTCAACGGAGAGACCCCCCGTCTCGCGCAGCATCTCAAAGACGTTCCCCGCGAGCATGGCCTTCCTCACCGAAAACTCGTGCACCCCGCCGCGGGTGTAGTAGGCGTTCGCGAGTTCCACGGAAAAATCCCCGGTGAGGGGATTTGCGGTGTGGCCCCCGACGACGTCGTGCACCCACAGCGCGTCCCGCTCGAGGATGTCCCGGCGGGGACCGTCCACCGTGACGCAGTGGAACCCGACCGTCACGCCGCCGGGCCCGGACCGGACGGCGCTCCCCGTCGTCGCTGCCCCGAACTGGTACGCGGTCTTCAGGTCGTAGGCGAACGACCGGAGGATCCCCCCCTCGATGAGCGGGAGCCGCCGTGTCGGGGTCCCCTCCGCGTCCCACAGGCAGCTCCCGAGCCCCCGGGGGTGGAAGGGGTCGTCTGAAAGGGAGAGCGACCTGTCGCACACTTCCTCCCCGAGGTGCCCGGCGAGCCGCGACCGCCCGGTGTGGACATTCCTCCCGGAGAGCGCGGGGAGGAATACATTCCCGAGCAGCTGGCCGAAAGCGTCCGGCGAGAGGACGACATCGTAGTTCCCCGTCGGGATGTCCCTCCCCCCGTGGGAGGTCGCGGCGAGGTATGCCGCCCTCTCGCCGACGGAGACGGGGTCAAAGTCCATCTTCCACGACGCCACGTACTCGTACCCCGTCGACTGTTCCCTTATCGCCTCGAGTCCCGCGCTGACGGCACTCTCCCTCTCCTCGCAGTAGAGCCCCCTGCTGTTCGCGAGAATCGTCTGGTACTGGGATACCTGGGCACTCCCTGAGACGATCTCCACGGGGTATCCCGATGCGCCCTCCACCATGCCGGCGATCAGCGCGCGCACGCGCCCCGGCTCGGGGACGAGCGACCCGTCGTAGTTGAGGGATCCCTCCCTCGTTTGGAGGGGGCCGGGCAGCCCGCCCCACTGGAGCGGCGCGGCGAGCGCGGAACTTTTGAGCGCGGCCTCCAGGCATTCCTCCCACCTGTCGGGGTTCCCGGTCGACGAGGCTCCTATCCTCCCCCCGGAGATTACCCTGACCGAGAGGACGCGGTGTTCTAAACCCGCGGCACAGGAGATCTCCTCCTTCTTCAGCCTCGCGGAGACGGTCTTCCCCGTCGAAAGGAAGACCTCGACCTCGTCTGCCCTCTCCTCTCCTGCCTTCAGGATATCCTCAATTATCTCCACTGCCACCCACCACCGCGTCGCGGAGGAGGACATGCGGCGCGCCGTCGCTCACGGGGACCGTCTGCCCCCCTTTCCCGCAGTACCCCGGGTGCATCTTCCGGTCCCTGCCGCAGAGGACGATGTTGTGCAGGGTGGCGAGGATCTCCCCGGAGAGCGAGACGTCCCGGAGCATCGTGCGGCATTCCCCCCCCTCGACGAGGTACCCGTACTCGGCGTTGAACTGGAAGACACCCCTCCCGGGATCCACCTGTCCGCCCCGCGACCCGCACAGGAGGACGCCCTCCCGGCATTCCCGGAGAATCTCCTCGAGGGTCGCGTCCCCTCCCTCGATGTAGGTGTTGCTCATCCTGACCTGCGGGGGTTTCCCGGGCATTGCCCTCGCGTTCCCCGCGTGCCCGAATCCCACCTCGGGGAGCGTCTCCCTGCTGTGGAGGAACGACTTCAGGATCCCCTTCTCCACGATCGTTGTCCTCTCCACCCTGCTCCCCTCCGCGTCCACCGGTTCGAACCCGAATTCGGGGAGGGTGGGATCGTCGACGATCGTCACGGCCTCGCTCCCGATCCTCTCCCCGATCTTCCCGGCGAGGACCGAGCCCCCTTCCTGCACGATGTCGGCCTCGCTCGCGTGCCCGATCGCCTCGTGGGCAAAGACCCCCGCGAGCTCCGGGTCGAGCACGGCATTCATCACGCCGCCCCGGGGTCTCTTCGCGTCGAGGAGGGCGATTGCCCTGCGGGCCGCCGAGAGGCCGTCCTCCTGCCGGTGGTACAGGGGGAAGTCCTGGAGGGAATGCCTCCGCTCGTACCCCATCTGCATCTCGCCATTCCGCCCGGCGACCGCGAGGACGGAGTAGCCTGACCGGACGACGGAATAGGTGTGCTCGTTCCCGCCGGAGTCCTCGAAGTGGACGTTCTCGAACCTCTCGGTGTACGTGGCCCTCGTGCTCCTGATCCCGGGGATTCGTGCAGCCTTCTCTATCTCGAGGAGGAGCCTCCCCTTCTCCTCGAGGTCGACGGAGAGCGGGTCGTTTTTCAATGGCGGAACGGGAACCATCCCGGGGACGGCATCCGCGAGGACAACCGCTTCTTCCGTGAGGTCCGCGAGGGCCGCTGCTTTCCCGAGCAGTTCCTCGAATTTCTCGCCGCGGGGGCGGACGTAGTGGTCGACGGCGAGGACACCCCACCCCCTCGGCCCGAGGACCCTGACGACGGCCCGGTCGACGAAGCTTGTCCCGGCAGACTCGATGCGGGAATTCTCGATCTCGACCTGGGTGATGCTCCCGCTCACGTGGCGGATGTCGTAGTACCTTATCCGCGGCGTCTCTCTCATGCGGGGGTCGTGGGGATTCCCGCGCCCTCGAGGAAACTCCCCGACGGCGCGGTCGCGAGCCTCCGTAGCTTGTTCAGGAACCCCTCGCGGTTCTCGGGGACGAGCGCGATCTTGAGGACATCGTCGATGTGGTCGACGGGGACTATCGTCACCATCGAGCGGTAGCGCTCCTCGATGAGGACATCGTCGAGGTTTGCCCTCGGGATGAGGACGGTCTTTATCCCCGCCTTCGCCGCGGCCTCGATCTTGAACGTGACGCCGCCCACGGGGAGGACGTCGCCCCGCACGGAGAGCGAGCCGGTCATCGCGATGTCCTGCCGGACGGGGATGTTCTCGATGGCACTGATGACGGCCGTGGCAACGCTTATCGAGGCCGAGTCCCCCTCCACGCCGCCGTACGTGCCGATGAACTGGATGTGGATGTCGATGTTCTTGATGTCCTTGCCCGTGAACTTCTTCAGGATCGCGCTCACGTTCTTTATCGACTCCTGCGCGATCTCCTTGAGCATGCCCGTCGCGATCACGGTCCCGCTCGCACCCTGCGCGGGCGTGACCTCGGCCATGATCGGGAGGACCGAGCCCGAGTCGCTCCCCATGACCGCGAGGCCATTGACCCTGCCCACGCGTGTCCCCTCGACGACGGTGAGCTCGTACTCCCTGCTCCGCCGGATGTACTCGTCGGAGACCTGGTCCTCGATGGACCGCGCGGTCTTCTTCGCGGCGATCACGTGCTCGGCCGTCGTGAGCTCGGCGCCCTGCTGGCGTGCGAGGTCTCCTGCGACCCTGATGAGACCCCCCATGTCCCTGAGCTTGAGGGTGAGGTGACCCTTCCTGTTCGACCGGCGGCGGGCTTCCCGTATGACCTCCTCGATCGCGCTCCTGTCAAAGTGGGGGATCTTGCCGTCCTTCTTGACCTCCTGCGCGATGAAACGGATGAATTTCTCGCGGTTCTCGGGCGTGTCGGGCATTGTCTCGCTCATGTAGATCTCGTACCCGTACCCCCTGATGCGCGACCGCAGTGCGGGGTGCATCTGCTGGATGGCATCGAGGTTCCCCGCGGCGACCATGATGAACCTGCAGGGGACGGGCTCGGTCCTCACCATCGCGCCGCTCGACCGCTCGCTCTGGCCCGTGATGGGGAACTCCCCCTCCTGCAGCGCCGTGAGGAGGTTCTGCTGGGAGTGCATGGAGAGGGTGTTGATCTCGTCGATGAAGAGGACGCCCTTGTGTGCCCTGTGGATTGCCCCCGCCTCGACGCGTTCGTGGCTCGGTGTCTCGAGCCCGCCGCTCTGGAACGGGTCGTGGCGGACGTCGCCGAGGAGAGCACCCGCGTGGGATCCCGTCGCGTCGATGAACGGGGCAGTCGCGGTCGCGTCGTTCGAGACGAGGAGCTTGGGGACCATCGCCTCCTCGCGCGGCGTGGCATACCGGAGCGCCATGAACACGAACGCTGCCGCGAGGATACCCATGAGCCACTGGCCCTGGATGAACGCGTAGCCGAGGATCCCGATGAGGAGGAGCATGAGCAGTGTATTCCGGAACTGGATCTTCTTCTTGGCCTCGGCCTTGTGGGCGGCCACGATCTGCTTCCCGCGACCTGCAGGGACGGTTCTCACGATGGGGTTGTTCGGGTCGTCGGAGTTGGGGTACACGAGGATGTCCTGCAGTTCCTCCTTCGGGAGGAGTTCTGCCATTGCCTTCGCGAGCATGGACTTGCCCGTCCCCGGGCTCCCTATCATCATCACGTGGCGCCTCTGGATCGCCGCCTTCCTGATGACCTCGACGGCGTGGTCCTGCCCGATGACCTGGTCGATGAGGGACGAGGGGACTTCGACCTTCGACGAATCGGCAACCGTTACTTCGACAGGAGCCTCTTCATCCCGGACCGTGCCTGCAATCGCATCGTCTGACATTAATAGAATTATCCCTCATTCCCCGAACAGGGAATGTGATGTAATTTATTCCTGCTCGTTTAAGTACTTTCAGCATGAGGCTGGATACATGCTGGTCGTGAGCACGGAGTATTCCCAGGTCCTCGCGGGGAGGATAGCGGGGGCCCTCTCCTGCCCCCTCGGGACCGTCCGGTTCTCCCGGTTCCCGGACGGCGAACATTACCTGCGGCTCGGGGAGGTGGACCGGGAGATGGTCGTGGTGGGGAGCATCCCCGATGCAGATGCCCTCGTGGAACTCCTCCTCCTCGTGGACGCGTGCGAGGGAGCGGAGGTCACCCTCGTGGTTCCGTATTTGGGTTACGCGAGGCAGGACAGGAAATTCCACGAGGGAGAACCCCTCAGCGCGAGGGCGATCTGCAGGGCACTCTCGTGCGGGGTATCCCGCGTCATCACGGTCCACGTGCACGACCCCTCTGTTCTCTCCCATTTCCGCGTCGCCGCCCACGACGCGAGCATCGCGGAGGAGATAGGGAATTACATCGCGCAGCTCCCCGCGGGCGACCCCCTCGTCCTCGCCCCCGACGACGGGGCACTGCCGTTCGCGCGGGCAGTCGCGGGGACCCGCGACTGGGACGTCGACCACCTCGAGAAGACCCGGATATCAGGGGAGGAAGTCCGGATCGAACCGCGGACGCTGGATGCGGACGGGAGGGACGTGGTCATCGTGGACGATATCATCTCCACGGGCGGGACGCTCATCACCGCTGCAAGGATGCTCCGCGAGCAGGGCGCGGCGAGGGTGTACTCTGCCTGCGTCCACGGCGTCCTCGCGGAGGGGGCGTACTCACGCCTCGTGGCCGGCGGATTTGCAGAAGTGGCCTGCAGCGACACCCTCGAGCGGGCCTGCAGCAGGTACTCCGCGGGCCGCGCGGTCGCGGAGACGATACTCGGATGCTCGAGGTAGACGGGTCCACGCTGGAAGGGGGCGGCCAGATCGTCAGGACGGCGGTCGCGCTCTCGGCGATCACGGGCAAACCCTGCCGCATCGTGAAAATCCGGGCGGGGAGGAGGGAACCGGGCCTCGGCCACCAGCACATCGCCGCCGTCAGGGCGGTCGCGGACCTGTGCGACGCGGAGGTATCGGGCTGCCGTGCCGGGAGCGGCGAGATGACCTTCATCCCCGGCCCCCTCGCCGAGAGGAGCGTGAGGGTGGACGTCGGGACTGCGGGGAGCATCCCGCTCGTCCTGCAGGCATGGCTCCCCGTCGCACTCGCCGCGGGGGGAGAGATCACGGTCCTCGGGGGGACGGAGGTCCAGAGGAGCCCGACCATCGACTACACGGCCCGCGTCCTCGTTCCCTTCCTGCGGGAGCACGGCGCCGACATCTCCCTCGAGATCCGGCAGAGGGGCTATTACCCCCGGGGAGGGGGGGAGGTCTCCGTGCGCGTCCGCCCGTCCCGGATTGCGCCGCTCGATCCCACCCGCTCCCGGCAGGCAGAACCCCGGGGGATCGTCTCGTGCAGCGCGGGGCTCCCGGACCACGTGACAGAGAGGCAGGCCGCCGCGGCATCGCGCGTTCTCCACGAGGCAACGAAGTTGGAGTTCCCCGTGGAGAGGGATGTCCGTCCCGGGCCGGGGACAGGGAGTTCCGTGACGGCGTGGATGGGCTGGAAGGGGGGGACCGCGCTCGGGAAGCCGGGGTACCGCGCGGAGCGGGTCGGCAGCGACGCGGCATCGGCCCTCCTCGCGGAACTCGGTGCCGGCGGCCTCGTCGACAAGTACCTCGCCGACCAGCTGCTGGTCTACTGTGCACTGGCAGGGGGATCCTTTACCACCCACGCGTGCACCCTCCACGCGAGGACGGTGTGCTGGGTGCTGGGACTCTTTGGGTTCCGCGTGCGCGTCACGGAAGGAGAGACGGTGACCTTTGCGGCAGAGAAGCAGAGTCCTTGACGCGACAGCATTCTTCCTCGATATCCCGCTCGAGGGCGAACTCCTCACGACGCCCGGAGTGGTCGGGGAGGTCGTCGACCTAGAGTCCAAGTGCCGGCTCGAGGTCCTCCTCGCCGCGGGCCTCGCGGTCAGGACCCCTGCCGCGGCCTCACTTAAATCAGTGGAAGTTGCAGCGGTCGAGACCGGGGATGATCCCGTTCTCTCCGCCGCGGACCGCGAGGTGCTCGCGCTCGCGCTCGAGACGGGATCGGAGATAGTGACGGACGACTTCGCAGTGCAGAACGTCGCGGCGCACCTCGGAATCCCCGTCGTCCCCATCCAGCAGAGGAGAGCGAGGAAGCGGAAGTGGAAGTTCCGGTGCCCGGCCTGCGGGAAGGCGGCCGACGGGCCCGGTGACTGCCCGGTCTGCGGATCTCTCCTGAAAAGAACACTTAAGTGAGGCGGTGCATATCCTTTTCCCATGTCGTCTCTCGACGAGCTGATAGAGAAGGCGAGATCTCTCCTCTCGGAGGGCCATAGTCCGGGCCAGATCGCAGACGAGCTCTCACTCTCCATGGAGACTGTCACGTGGCTCCTGACCCAACAGAAGGGCGTGGCTGTCCCCAAGGATGTCCACATCGACTGGACGAGCGTGAGCGGCCGGGGACCACTCCTCGACGGCCTCGCGATGATGCTGCTGCGCCAGTACTACGTCTCGCTCGAGGAAGAAACGGCGAGGGAAGAGGGCCGTTCCGATCGTTACCCCACGCTCGTCGTGGGGATCGCGGTCTCCGGCATCCCCCTCGCGACACTGATCGCGGTCGAGGAGGACATCAAGCTCGCAATCTACCATCCCGCGAAGCACAGCACGAGGGACCCGCCCGTCGGTTCGATCAGCGGGAACTTCGCCTCGGTGAGCGGGGAGCGGTGCCTCATCGTGGATGACGTGATCACCTCGGGGAACACGATGCAGGACGTCGTGAAGTACCTGCGGAAGCACGGCGCAACCCCTGTCGCGATCTGCGTGATCTTCGACAAGCGCGGTCTCCGCGAGGTGGATGGCGTTCCCGTCTATTCTCTCTTCAAGATCTCCCGGATCGACTGATACCATCCATTTTTCCGCGCGGTGGAATGGATTAATTTATATAGAAGTTTAATTCCATCTTTTACAGCATTGGAGGAACTGCTATGCTTGGAGGACAACCGATCATCATCCTCAAGGAGAACGTGGAGCGCAACAGGGGTCTTGAAGCCCAGCGCTCGAACATCGCGGCAGCCAAGGCGATCGCGAGCGCTGTCCGCACGACGCTCGGACCCCGGGGAATGGACAAGATGCTCATCGACCCGACCGGTGACGTGACGATCACCAACGACGGGGCGACGATCCTCGAGGAGATCTCCGTCGTCCACCCCGGCGCGAAGATGGTCATCGAGGTCGCGAAGGCACAGGACGACGAGGTCGGGGACGGGACGACGACGGCCGTCGTCATGGTCGGCTCGCTGATGGAGAAGGCCGAGACCATGATCGAGAAGAAGATCCACCCGGCCGTCATCGCGGAGGGTTACCGGCTCGGGATGAAGAAGGCGCTCGAGATCGTCGAGGACCTCTCGATCAAGATCGACCCGTTCGACAGGGAGATGCTCATCAAGATCGCGGACACCGCGATGACCGGCAAGGCGATCGAGTCCGTGAAGGACAAGCTGAACGGGATCGCGGTCGATGCCGTCATGGCAATCGCGGAGAGGGACGGGGACAGGGTCATCGCCGACGAGGATAACGTCCTCATCAAGAAGCAGGCCGGGGACAGGATGGACGACGCCGAGCTCGTGAGGGGGGTCGTCATCGACAAGAAACGCGTGAGCGAAGAGATGCCCCGGAAGGTGAAGGACGCCCGCGTCGCCCTCATCTCGAGCCCCCTCGAAATAAAGAAGACGCAGGTCAAGGCGAAGATAAAGATCAAGTCGAGTGACATGGTGAGCGCGTTCTCCGCGCAGGAGCGCGAGACCCTCAAGAAATACGCGGACACTATCATCGCGAGCGGCGCAAACGTCGTCCTCTGCCAGAAGGGGATCGCGGATGCCGTGGCCTTCTACCTCGCGAAGGGCGGTGTCCTCGCCGTGGAGGACGTCCCGGAGAAGGACATGAAATTTGCCGCGCGTGCCCTCAATGCCCAGATCGTCACGAAGCCCGAGGAGCTCTCGCCCGAGGTCCTCGGCCGCGCGGAGCTGGTCGAGGAACTCGAGGAGAGCGAGTTCATCAAGATCTCCGGCTGCCACAACCCCAAGACCGTCACCATCCTCCTCCGCGGGTCGACCCAGTACCTGCTCGACGAGCTCGAGCGGGCTGTCATCGACGGGACGAGGGTCGTCATGGACGCCATGGAGGACGGCAAGCTCGTCGTGGGCGGCGCCGCGGTCGAGACCGAGATCATGATGAAGGTCAGGGACTACGCGGCGAGCGTCGGGGGGAGGGCCCAGATCGCGATCGAGGCCTTCGCGGACGCGTTCGAAGTCATCCCCGTCACCCTCGCCGAGAACTCGGGATTCAACACGGTCGACAAGGTGGTCGAGCTCAAGAATGCCCACGCGAGGGGAGAGAAGTACGCCGGGCTGAACGTCTACACCGGCCAGGTCGTCGACATGCTGAAGGAAGGTGTCCTCGAGCCACAGCGTTCCAAGAGGCAGGCAATCCAGAGTGCGACAGAAGCGGCAATCCTCCTCCTCCGGGTCGATGACATGATGATCACCCGGGAGGAGAAGAAAGAGGAGAAGGAATCAGAGAAGTCCGCAGAATAAATACATACGGGCATTGACCCGCCATAACTTTTTTTAGGGGGAAGGACGTCCCCCAATCATCCCGGTGCCTGCAGCACCGCCACTTTTTGATCACCGCGTGGAACCATTCCCGGCGAGGGATTTGCCGGGCGCGATTCCGAGGATCCTCGCACACCTGAAGCAGAGCCCTGGTCCCTTAAGGTCGGTGTCCCCTATCCAGTTCGAGAAGTACATCGCGCACGCGGGATGCTCGCAGTGGGGGAGTCCCATCGCGTGCCCGAGTTCGTGGACCGCCTCGGTGAGGAGACGCCGCCGGAAGAGTCCTTCCCTGTCGTGCATTCCGTAAAATTCCGGGTCGAGGCGGAACGTGGAAACGAGTGCATTCTGCCGGCACGCGATTCCGAACACGAAGTTCAATCCCGGGGAATAGAGGTCTGCCGAGGTGATCCCGAGGGGGAGGACGTCGCTCCCGCGGGGGATACACGCGATCTCCGCGAGGATCCCGTCCGCGAGGTACTGTCTCCTCTCCACGCTGTAGTACCGGGCCGGGAGCGGGAGCGGGGAGAGGACGGAAACACCCGTGGGAAACACGGTGGGGAGGCCGGCGCGGAGCCAGCCAAGGTGGGTTGGATCGACGTCTCCCACCGCGACGAGACCGATCTCGGGGAGACCTGCACTGGACATGGACGACGGAGATTCTCCATTTCTTCGCGGGGGTCACGACGGGCGTGGCGCGAAGATGAAGACCAACCCCTACCCCCGCCGTTGCTCCGCGAGGTCCCTCTCGGTGACGAGCGGGTGGTGGTACCTCCTCCGCCTCTCCGTTCCCCGTGCCTGGATCGCGGAGGCGGGACAGAACTGGATGCATGCCATGCACATCTCGCAGCGGTGGAGCCAGACCGGGCGGTCGTTCTCGATCCTTATGTTCCCCACGGGGCAGACCGCCGCGCACGTCCCGCACGCGGTGCACCTCTCGTCCGCGGTGAACTTCCTGTCCTCCCCGTGGACCCGCCGGGAGAATCCCGGGTAGACCACGAGGTGAACGAGTGAGGCGAGGGGCGAGAACGGGACGGGTACCTTCTGTTCCGCGCGGACCATCCCGGCAATCCTCGCGACCGCCTCGTCGGCCTCCCCGAGGATCCTCCCGATGGCCTCGTTTCCCGGAGGGTCGTAGAGGAGGATGTTGTTCCCCGGCATCCTGACGGTGAATGCAGCGTCAAGCCCCCTCTTCCCCGGCCCCTCCGAGAGGATTCGGTGAAGCTGCCGGTGGGCAGCGGGTGCACCCATCCCCCCCATCGTGAGGACCGAAAAAGCGTACCGCGCGCGCGAGAGGTCGAGCCGCCGGGCGAATTCCGCGACGGCCGCGGGGAGGCCGAAGTAGTAGACCGGGCAGACGAGCCCCACCCTCTCCGCGTCCGGGGCGATCGTCCCGGGTCGCTCCGCCTCCCGGACGACCGGGACCATCGTGCACTCCCCGAGGAGGGAGGATAGGGCCCTCCCGACCGCGAGTGAGTTCCCCGTGCCCGTGAAGTAGTAGAAGATCGTTCCCATGGATACCCGGCAACTGTGTGGGTGAGGAGACGAAAAAAGGGTTACCGCGTGGCCTCCCACCGTGCCGGCCAGAGTGTCAACCCCTCGAGCATGTGGACACGATGTCCACCTCGTCCTCCCCGATGGGAGCGTCCTGCGGGAGGCTTTCGCCGCGGTGGAGGATGAGGACGGTGTCCGGGATTATCCCCACCGATACGAGCGCTTCCTCGTAGGTCGTCCCGTCCGGTGCCTCGAACTCGATGGTCTCGTCGCCGGGAATGAGGCGGAATCTGCATTTCCTTCCCATTCGATAGCATTATACGGGACGCGGGGTAAAATATCTACCCCGTGCCGAGGTAGTCTAGTCCGGGAAGGCGGTAGCCTCGAAAGCTACTGGCGCTCTGCGCCTCGGGAGTTCAAATCTCCCCCTCGGCGCTTAATTCTAAATAATTTCAAAAGACTCATGATAATGATATAAATTTTTGAAAAATGTTTCTTCAAAATTAAAAGATATAGCCCCCCTCAAATTATCATTCAGGCAGTTGTTAAAATTGAATTTTACTGCCAAATCCCAGAGAAATTACATAAGTTATTTTCGAAAATACCTTTATGTGTATAATTGAAGAAAACTATCATTTATTTTTTTTTTGAGTGAAAAATCAGGAGGGAAATATATCAGGAAGGAAAAATATACGATATTATAAAATCATAACCTTTATAAAACAATATCAATATGTTCAGTTTATGAAAAAACTGATGAATTATTTTATTGTTCTATTAATAACCATTGTAATTATTGGAAGTGCTGGATGTGTAAATAATTCATCAAATCCATCTTCTTCAGTATCAACATCAAAAAATCAGTTTTCAAAGCAAGTATCTGAAACCAATGAAAAATTTGGTAAAATTACACTGGGAGAAAAGAATGCAGCAAGAAAGGCATTAGAATATCTTAAAGTCATGCCTTTTTCAAGAGAAGGATTAATCAAACAACTTGAATTTGAAGGATTTACTCATCAAGAAGCTGTGTTTGGTGTCGATCAATCTGGTGTTGACTGGAATGAACAAGCAGCCAGAAAAGCGAAAGAATATTTAAAATTAATGGCGTTTTCAAGAGAAGGATTAATCAAACAACTTGAATTTGAAGGATTTACTCATCAAGAAGCTGTGTTTGGTGTCGATCAATCTGGTGCTGACTGGAATGAACAAGCAGCCAGAAAAGCGAAAGAATATTTAAAATTAATGGCGTTTTCAAGAGAAGGATTAATCAAACAACTTGAATTTGAAGGATTCACTCATCAGCAAGCAATATTTGGTGTTCAATCTGTTGGATATTAATTAAATTTGAGTCTCTTTTTTATAATGAGGTATAAAAATAAAGAATGGAGAAACATCTTATAATCCGGCAGTGAACCAATAATCCATGAAGAAATCACTCTGGTTCCTGACTGGCCTCGTTGCATTCCTGTGCATCCTCGTGGCCGGGTGCACGCAGACCCCGCAGGGAGGTGTGACGCCCGCCCCGACGACGCAGCCGACGACCGTTGCAGCGACACCGACACAGGTCCCCGCAACCCCGGCAACGCCGGCGCAGCCGGGCTTCATCGACGGGCCGGTCCCGGCACAGTACGCGGTCGACGTCCAGGTGGACAGGAACACGGTCGCGATAAAGCCGACGATCATCGTCACGTTCCGTGGCGGGAAGGGGATAAACTTCGTTGATTCGATGGACGTCGTGGTCTCCCGCTCCGACGGCCAGGTGGTCACGGGATCGCTCCAGAGGCCGAGCGTGAATTCCCAGCTCGAGCTCGAGGGAACGCGCGGGACGGACAGGGTCGAGGTCTTCATCAACCTCGTGACGGGTGACCGCTACAGGGTCTACAACCAGGCACTCCCATTCCGGAGCTACAGCTGACCTCCACTGAACCGCAGGGACATCCTGCCATCCAATTTTTCTGTCTCCGGCGGGTCCCGGCATATTTTCATGGTGGGACCACGGGAGGAGAGGGGGACCGTAGACTTCACTTGTAGTTGCGCCGGGTATACTGGTACTTTTCCGATGTTCCACCCTGCGCGACGATCCTCGCCCACTCGTAGAGCGATTTCAGCGTCCCGAATTTCTCGTACCTCCGCATGGAAAACCCGACGCGCATCCGGTTGTCGAACACGATCCTCCCCTGCCTTGCCATCCGCACCGCGATCTCGAGGTCGTCCCCCGCGTCGATGCACCGGTACATCCCGGCACGGACGAACGCGTCCTTCCTGAAGGCCGTGTTGCAGCCGAGGGTGTAGTAGAATGTGCCCGTGGAGTAGCCCACCCGCGCGAAGGTGTTCGCGAGGGCGAGCGAGAGGTGATTCTTGAAGGTCTTCTCGATGGGATCGACGGGCCCGTAGAGCTGGACGGCGTCGGGGAACCTCGAGAAATCCTCGAGGATGACCTCGAGCCACGTCGGCGAGACGATGCAGTCTGCGTCGGTGGTCGCGACGATCGGGCTTTTTGCCCTCTGGATCCCGTCGTTCCTCGCGCCCCCCACCCTCCTGCTCGTCTGGACGAAGACGAGATCCGCGAGGGGCTCTGCCTCCGCGATCGTCGCGTCCGTGGAGCCGCCGTCAACGACGATCAGCTCGTAGTCGGTCCTTGGGATGGTCTGGCGGGAGAGCGACGCGAGGCAGCGCCCGATTGTACCCGCCTCGTTGTACGCGGGGACGACGACGGATACTCTCATTCGAGGATCTCCCTGTAGAGGCGCACGTGCTGCCGTGCGATGTCCCTGATGTCAAAGCTCGCGGAAAAATCCCTCGCGCCGCGGGCGCAGCGCTCGAGCGATGATTCGTCCTCGAGGAGGGCGGGCACATCGCGCGTGTCGGAGAAGTACAGGATGCTGTCCCCGTAGATATCGCGGAACTCGGGGATGTCCCTCGCGATGACGGGAAGGCCGCACGAGAGTGCTTCAAGGATCACGAGGCCGAATGTCTCGGCGTAGGACGGCATGAAGAAGACGTCGGCCGCGCTGTAAGGCCTGATGATGTCGTTGACGTGGCCGGGGAAGATGACGTTGCGCCCGCAGCGGAGCTTCTGGTGCTTGATCTTGTGGTAGTCCTTCGAGAAAACCCCGTAGGGAAAACCGCCTATCCACACGAAGGTCTTGTCGGGACACGCGCGCGAGAGGGAGAGAAAGTCGTAGAGACCCTTCCTCGGCGTCTGCTGCGCGACCGTGAGGACGACTTTCCTCTCCGGCGGAATGCCGTGGTCCTCACGGAACGATTGCCCCTTCTCCTCGTCCCTCCTGAAGAACTCGCGGTCTATTCCATTCGGGATGAGCGTGACGGGCATCTCGGGGACCATCGCGGTCACCTCCTCGTGGCAGGGACGGGATATGGTGATGATGTGGTCAAAGCTCCTGTATATCTGCGGGTACCTCTTGTTTATCGCGCGGGCGAGCGCGATGTTGTCCATGTTGACCCGCGGCGTGGAGTGGGCGGTCAGGACCTTTTTCCCCCTCGAGAGACGCCGATTGAGGGCGGCGAGAGGCCCGAACGTGTGGAAGTGCACGATGTCCGCGGAGTTCGCAAACGCCTTCCACGTGACCTCGAGGCCCGGGATCTCCCGGAGCGAGCGGCAGAGAGTCCTCGCGACCGTCGCGCACCCGATGTACCGGAAGAAAA
Source organism: Methanolinea sp. (assembly GCA_030055515.1). Lineage (NCBI taxonomy): Archaea > Methanobacteriati > Methanobacteriota > Methanomicrobia > Methanomicrobiales > Methanoregulaceae > Methanolinea > Methanolinea sp. The sequence continues at coordinate 155,115 of JASFYI010000004.1, forward strand.
GCATGTCTTCGACGTAGAAGTTGACCTTCAGGTCCATCCCTCCAGCAACTCCATGGCCTGCCGGATACAGCCGTCCATGTTCAGGTACTCGAACCGCGAGAACCTCCCCGCGAGTGCGATGCCCTGCTCCGCGAAGAATTCCCTCAGGACCCGGATGTTCCCTAGGTACTCGAGGTCGTACACGACGTACGCGTATTTCTGCCTGTCGACAGCGGTGTAAACGACTCTATCCGCAGCGAGGAACCCCATCCTCTCCAGCGAATCGATCACCACGGCGGCGAGGTCGCCGTCGGTCATCGCCGATATCCCGTCCCCCTCGTTGTACGTGACCTCGGCGAGGATCGACGAGTGGCCCTCGGGGGCGACGTGCCTGCTGTAGTTCGAGGGGAAGGAGATGCGGTTTGCGGGCGAGAGATGCCTGTCGGGGACGTAGACCCACGAGAGCGGCGGGACCGTCCCCCGAAGCCCGATCTGGATGCACGCGACAGAGTTGTACTTGAGGCGTTTCGCGGCGGCGGAGACCTCCGGCGGGACGCCGTCGAGGCATTTCACAAGCTCGGGGAGGGGAATCGTGCTGATGACCCGGTCGCCCCTCACGGTCCTCCTCCCGTCTCCCGCCTCCCACGTATTGCCCGCGCGCCGGAGAGACTCTACACGGAAACCCGTGAGTACCTTTCCCTCGAGTCCCGCCGCGAGGCCCCTCACGAGTGCCTCGATGCCCCCGGTCGCGGGATAGGTGAAGACCAGCTGGTGGGTGTACCCTTCCGTCTCGATCCCGAGGGCGGACTTTATGACGTCCTCGACGGGTGGCATCGGGATCCTCCCCTCGACCCAGTGGGCAGACATCCGCTCGGTGGGGAAATTCCAGATCTTCTCGTTGTAGGGGACGAGGTAGAGTTCCGCGATCCCCTTCCCGAAGGTCGCATAAATCCACTCGCGGAAGTTGGCCGGGACCCCGGTCTCTCCCTTCTCCCTCTTCACGTACGCCTTGATGTACTCGTTGAGGCAGAAGAAGCGGTCCTCCGGGGGGAGGTCTCCGAGACCGTTCTCGAACGGGTACTTCACGAGGATGCCCTTGTAGTAAACCTTCGTGTTCCTCCGCCGTTCCTCCCTGTTCTCGCCGAGGACTCTCTTCATGAACCCGAGGACTTCGCTGTCCCGGGAGAATATGACGTGCGATCCGCCGGTGTCGAAGGTGAAACCTCGGGCAGACCGCGACCGGCAGAGGCCCCCGATCCTCTCCTCCCCCTCGAGTACGAGGACATCGTGGCCGCGCTCGTGCAACAGGCGTGCGAGCGTGATTCCCGTGAGGCCGCCGCCGAGGATGAGTGTGCGCACAGGCAGTACTATGCGACCGCTGGCGTTATATGGTTGACCGTCCAGAAGTCCCACGGGGAAAAAAGCCGTGGACGGGACGGGAAGCGGGGTGGAGTGGGGCGTTCCTGCCGGGATGACGGTACCCGCTTTTCCTCTCGGCGTGGGGAACGGCGGGGAGAAGTGACCACGTGAGGGAGGGAGGAGGCAACACGGACCGTGGCGGCATCTTCGTCGTCCAGGAGCACTTCGCCCGCACCCACCACTACGATTTCAGGCTCGAGCGTGACGGTGTCCTCAAGTCGTGGGCAGTGCCGAAGGGCCTGCCGGAGGTGCCGGGCGACCAGAGGCTCGCGGTAGAGACAGAGGACCACCCGCTGGATTACGCGGGATTCGAGGGCGTGATCCCGGAGGGGGAGCCGGGGGCAGGGGAGGTCTCCCTCTGGGATACCGGGAGGTACACGGAGATCTCGTGGGGGGAGGACAAGATCGAGGTCGTGCTCGAGGGGGAGAGGACGCGCGGGAAATACGTGCTCGTCCGGTTCAGAGGCGGGAAAGGGAAGGACTGGCTCCTGATCCGCCCCAGAAAATGAGGGTTTCCCCGCACCCCTCACTTCGCGCTCTTGACGGTCTTTGAGCCGCGGAGAATCGCAATCGTCCCTGTCCGGACGAGCTCCTTCACGCCGTACTGGCGGAGGAGCTTTTCGAGCGCGTCGATCTTCTTCGTCTCCCCTGCCACGGAGAGGACCAGTGTCTTTGCCCCGACGTCGATGATCTGGGCGCGGAAGATGCTCGCGAGCTGCATGATCTCGGCACGGCTGCTCCCGGGCTCCGCGTTCACCTTGATGAGGGCAAGCTCCCTCTCCACCCGGTCGTTCTCTGTCAGGTCTGAGACCTTGATCACGTCGATTAGCTTGTTCAGCTGCTTCATCACCTGCTCGATCTGGGCGTCGTCCCCGATGCAGACGATGGTGATCCGGCTCGTCCCGGGCTCCTCGCACACCCCCACGGCGAGGCTCTCGATGTTGAAACCGCGGCGGGAGAAGAGCCCGGTGACCCGCGAGAGGACGCCGGGCTTGTTCTCGACGAGGACGCTCAGCGTGTGCGGTTTCATTCGCACGGACCCCCGATCATCTCGTTGATGGCGGCCCCGGCGGGGACCATCGGGAAGACGTTCTCTTCGCGTTCGATCCGGAAATCGAGGACGAATGGACCCTCCGTCTCGATCGCGGCCTTGAGCGCGGGCCGGACCTCCGAAGGGTCTTCGACCCTCATCCCGTCGATGCCGTACGCGTTCGCGATCTTGACGAAATCCACGGGGGGAAGCTCGGTGTAGGAGTACCTCCTGTCGTAGAAGAGTTCCTGCCACTGCCTGACCATCCCGAGGAACCTGTTGTTCAGGATGGCGACCTTGACGGGGATCCTGTAGTGCGAGACCGTCCCGAGCTCCTGGATGTTCATCTGGAAGCTGCCGTCCCCCGCGACGTCAAAGACGGTCTCCCCCGGCCTCGCGAAGTGTGCACCCATCGCGGCGGGGAACCCGTACCCCATCGTCCCGAGGCCTCCCGACGTGATCCAGCCCCTCGGTTTCTTGAAGCAGTAGTACTGGGCAGTCCACATCTGGTTCTGTCCCACCTCGCTCACGATGATCCCCTCGCCCTTCATGAGAGCCGAGAGTTCCTCGATGACGTACTGCGGGCGGAGGGCACCGTCTTTCCGGTACCGCATCGGGTACTTCTCCTTCCAGCTGCGTATCCGCTCGTGCCACTTCGCGTAGTCTTTCTTCTTCTGGACGCGGGCGATCATGTCCTTGAGGACGGACTTCGCGTCCCCCACGATCGGGACGTCGACGCGCTTGTTCTTCCCTATCTCGGCGGGATCGATGTCGATGTGGATGATCCTCGCCTGGGACGCGAACGTGTCGATCTTTCCCGTCACGCGGTCGTCGAACCGGACGCCGATGGCGATGAGGAGGTCGGTCTCCGTGACCGCGTAATTCGCGTACCGCGTCCCGTGCATCCCGAGCATCCCGAGGTTGAGGGGGTGGTCGCACGGGATTGCCCCAAGCCCCATGAGCGTCGTCGTGACCGGGATACCGAGCGTCTCCGCGAGCTGGACGAGCTCGGGGGACGCGTCCGAGGAGATGACGCCCCCGCCCACGTAGAGGAGGGGTCTCTCTGCCTCGAGGATGAGATCGACGGCCTTCTCGATCTGCTTCGGGTGCCCCCGGTACGTGGGCTGGTAGCCCCGGAGCGAGACGGTCTCGGAGTCCGAGTACTCGAATTCGACCTCCCTCGTGCTGACGTCCTTGGGCAGGTCGATCAGGACGGGACCGGGGCGGCCTGTCCTCGCGATGAAGAAGGCCTCCCGCACGATGTGGCCGAGGTCCTCGGTCCTCTTGACGAGGTAGTTGTGTTTCGTGATGGGCATCGTGATGCCGGTGATGTCCGATTCCTGGAACGCGTCGTTCCCAAGGAGGCTCGTGGGAACCTGCCCGGTCAGGGCGACGATGGGGACCGAGTCCATGTAAGCGGTCGCGATCCCCGTGACCAGGTTACAGGCTCCCGGGCCGGAGGTTGCCAGGCATACGCCCACCCTCCCGCTCGCCCTCGCGAACCCGTCGGCGGCATGGGCTGCTGCCTGCTCATGCCGGACGAGGATGTGCCGGATCGGCGAGTCGTAGAGTTCATCGTAGATGGGCAGTACTACACCGCCGGGATATCCAAAGATGGTCTCGACCCCTTCGCGTTGTAGTCCTTCGACGAGTATCCTGGCTCCGGTCTTCATTCTTCTCTCCTTAAGAGTCTGTTCATGCCGGCGATCACCGCTTCCACGCTTGCCATGATGATATCCGTGCGGGCGCCGCGAGACGTAATTATCTTTCCGTCTTTACTTAATCTTACCGTCACGTCCACGAGAGCGTCCGTTCCCCCGTGTATCGCGTCCACGCGGTATTCCTCGAGGCGTATGTCCCCCACGGCCGCGACCGACTTCCGGAGTGCCTGCATCGTCGCGTCCACGGGTCCGTTCCCGGTCGAAGCCCCCGTCACTTCCTCGCCCTTCACGAGCAGGGTGACGGAAGCCGTGGGGATGACGTGGCTCCCGCTCACGACGGTGAACTGCTTCAGCTCGAGCACGGGCTTGCACTCGATCGCCATCACGGCCTCCGCGATCGCGATGAGGTCGTTGTCGGTGATGCGCATCCCCTGGTCGCCGAGTTCCTTTATCCGCTTGAGGATCTCCTTGAGCTGGGCCTCGTTCGGGTGGAGATCCATCTCGGCGAGTGCAGCCTCGACCGCGGCCGACCCGGAATGTTTCCCGAGGAGGATGCGGCGTTTCCTCCCCACCATCTCCGGGGGAACCGGCTCGTAGGTGCTCGGTTCGCGCAGGACACCGTGGGCGTGGACGCCGCTTTCGTGGGTGAATGCCATCTCTCCCACGATTGCCTTGTTCGTCGGCAGGGGGACGCCGGTCATGCGGGAGACGATCGAGGAGAGGTGGTACAGGTTCTCGGTCTTGATCCCGGTCCGGTAGTCGTAGAGGACCTCGAGTGCCATGACGAGCTCCTCGAGCGGCGTGTTCCCCGCCCTCTCCCCGAGGCCGTTGACGGTCACGTGGGCACAGTTCGCCCCGGCACGGAGGGCCGCGACGGTGTTTGCCATTGCCATCCCGAGGTCGTCGTGGCAGTGGATGGAGAGGGGGGCGAGGCAGAGACCCGGGATCACCTCGCGCACGCGCTCCGGCGTGAGGAGACCCACGGTGTCGCAGAAGCAGAGCCGCTCCGCACCGCGCTCGATTCCCCCCGCGTAAACCTCCCGGACGAAGGCCGGGTCGGCACGGGACGCGTCCTCCCCCGAGAGCTCCACGACGAGCCCGCGGTCCTTCGCGTACGTGACGGCCTCAAACGCCATCTCGAGGATCTCTTCCCTTGACTTGCGCATCTTCTTCGTGATGTGCAGGTCGCTCACGGGAACGACGAGGTGAACGGAGTCTGCCCCGAAATCGGCCGCGTAATCGATGTCCTGTTTCACGGCCCTGACGTACGTGCTGATCTCGGCATCGAGTCCCGCGTCCGAGATGAGCCGGAGGGCTTTCCTCTCACCTTCGGATGCCGCGACAGAACCCGCTTCTATGACGTCGACACCGATGTCAGAAAGGAGCGTCGCGATCTCGAGTTTCTGTTCTGGATTCAGGGAGACACCGGGGGTCTGCTCGCCGTCCCGGAGGGTGGTATCAAAGAACCGGATCTTCCCGGTGAATAAAACAATCTGTCATGGACGATCCACCACGAGATCTCCTATTGTCCGGATATCTCATAAATGAGATGGATGCGGGGATTCCGGGAGTGGAGGGCAGGGGAACATCGCTCTGCCCCGTGATTTTTCCCGGGTGATTGGGCGGTGGGAAAAGCCGGTTGTCGAAAAAAAGCTGGAAAAAATTGGGCGTTTATAGCCTGTAAATGACAGTTAGGCACTGCCCTGGGTCACTGGTTGCTGCTCCCCGGCGCTCTCGTAGACCATGCAGATGTAGCGTGCCTCGAAGATGATGAGGAACGGCAGCAGGACGATCCAGAGGATGAGCCCCACGTAGGGGATACTCCCTATCAGGTTCAGGACCAGTCCTATGATCCCCGCGACGATGAAGAGGATGATGACCGCGATGATGTAGCTGCCCCACCCTATCCTCCTGATCGTGTCGAGGATCGCACCGAAGTTAAACGCCTCTCCAAAGCGCTCGGTCCTCGCCATGCGGACGAACCCGATCATCGAGAAGAGCCCGATGATGAATCCGACGATGAGTGCGATGATCACGCCGACGAAGAATCCGCCAACGAGCGGCATGAGTTCTGCGGCGTGCGTGGTGAAGTAATTCGGGTCCCCGGACATCGCCGCCTTCTGGAGTGCCATGAAGAGGGCAAATCCGCCGAATACGAGGATGATCAGGAAGACAGGAATCGCGTAGATGATCGTGGCGACGAGGAGTTTGAGGCCATCGATGAAGAGCTTCCCCCATTGCTCGGGGTCCGGTGCAGGCTTCTTCCCCCTCCATATCTCCATCGTGTATCCCATCATGAGGGGGAATATGATGGTGGATATGACGAGCAGTATCCACCTCTTCCAGTGGCCGACGAGACCGTCTTTTGCGTATCCCAGGGAATCTCCTAACATGTTTCCATAATCCATTTGAATCACCTGTGGCGTGCACTGACTAATCTTACCGAAACGAATTTAAACTTACCCCCTCCCCGCCACCGGTTTTCCGCCCGCTAGTGCCTGAAATGCCGGATACCGGTGAAAACCATCGCCATTCCGAGCCTGTTTGCAGCCTCGATGACCTCCGTGTCGCGGATGGACCCGCCGGGCTGGACGATGGCGGTCGCGCCTGCCGCGGCGGCGATCTCGAGGGTGTCGGGGAAGGGCAGGAACGCGTCGGACGCGACGGCGGAACCTGCGAGGGAGAAGCGTGACTTCTCGACGGCGATCTTCGCGGCATCCACCCTGCTCATCTGCCCTGCCCCTATCCCGAGGGTCCTGCGGGTGTCTGCGAAGACGATCGCGTTGCTTTTTACGTGGGTACACACCTTCCATGCAAACCGCATCGCCCGGAGCTCCTTGGGCGTGGCATCGCGGTCTGTCACCACCCGCCACTCCTCCCTGTAGGGAGGGGTCTCCTGGACGAGGATCCCCCCGTCTATGGACCTCACCTCGCGGGAAGGGCAGGGCGCGGACAGGGGTATCACCCTGAGGTTCTCCTTCTTCCGGAGGATTTCCAGGGCATCCTCCGAGAAAGAGGGCGCGGCAACGACCTCGACGAACGTGCGCGTGATCTCCTCGGCGAGGGGGCCGTCCACCTCCCCGTTGAGCGCGACCACGGACCCGTACGCGGAGACCGGGTCGCTCTCCCGGGCGAGGACGTACGCATCGAGCAGGGAGTCCGCCGTCGCGGCACCGCAGGGATTGTTGTGCTTCACGATCACGGCCGCGGGCTCGGAGAATTCCCTCGCGACTCCCGCGGCGGCATGGAGGTCGAGGTAATTGTTGTAGGACATCTGCTTCCCCTGGAGGGGCTCCTGCCCGGCGAGCCCCGCCGCGCCGTACACCGCGCCCTTCTGGTGCGGATTCTCCCCGTACCTGAGGGTCCGGCCGTTGGTGAACTGGAGCGTGAGAACGTCGGGGAAATCCTTCCCGAGCGCGTGGAGGTAATTGCTGATGGCTGCATCGTACGCGGCGGTCCTCGCGAAGGCGGCCTTCGCGAGTGCGAGCCTCTCGTCGGGGGAGAACCCTCCCCTCTCAAGCGCCCCGACCACGAGGGGGTACTGGCCGGGATCGGTGATGACGGCAACGTCGCGGTAGTTCTTCGCTGCCGCCCTGATGAGCGCCGGCCCCCCGATGTCGATGAATTCCACGAGCTCCTCGAGGGGGAGACCCCGCGCGGCCATCTCCCCGAAGGGGTAGAGGTTGACGACGAGGAGGTCGATGGGGACTATCCCGTGTTCGCGCATCACGGCGTCGTCGGTACCGCGCCTGCCGAGGAGTCCGCCGTGGATCCTCGGGTGGAGGGTCTTTACCCTCCCGTCCATCATCTCGGGGAAACCCGTGTAGTCCGCGACCTCCGTGAAGGGGATGCCGGCGGCCCTGAGGAGGGACCCGGTCCCGCCCGATGACATGATGTTCACGCCGTGGCGCGAAAGGTGGGTGGCGAGTTCCACGATTCCTTCCTTGTTCCACACGGAGAGGAGTGCCCACTGCATACTCGATAATGAGAGTGGATGGCATAAGAGCCTGATGCAGGGCGGACCCGGGGGAACGACGGTCTCCCCTTTCCCCGCCTTGGGGCCGGGTGATGGCCGCGGGTCCATGGCAGCCGGACCACGGCATGCGCGGGCCCGGGAGACGGTGGGAAGGCTGGACGATGCGTCCGCGAAACGACGTGGTACAACCGTATTTTACCCTGAAATCATACGGCGGGAGGATATTCGCGCCACGGCAATTTAGACAATTTTATATAGAACCACAATGCAATAAATATTCGATAGACGTATGGATCCGTCCCAAGGGGAGGAATTTATTGACCCTGATCGAAAAAAGGAGCAAGACTCTCCCGACACGGGAGAGGGAAACCCCCTTGCGAGCGACCCGTCCCCCGCGGACATCGCGGACCTCAGGGAGAAGTACGCCGCGCTGAACGACCGGTTCCTCCGCCTCGCCGCTGATTTCGACAACTACCGGAAACGGGTGGAACGCGAGATTCACGAGCGGTCGACGCGTGCGCTCGCGGCGTTCGCGACGGATCTCCTCGAGGTCGCGGACAACTTCGAGCGGGCTCTCTCCGCAGACCCTTCGTCCGCGTACGAGGGCCTTGAACAGATCCACAAGCTCTTCCTCGCTGTCATGGAGAGACACGGGGTGGTTCCCATCAGGGCGAGGGGGAAGAAGTTCGATCCCACCGAGCACGAGGCGATCGCGTGCGTTCCGTCCAGCGAGGAGGAAGGGACGGTGATAGACGAGATCTGCTGCGGTTATAGGATGCACGACAGGATCATAAGGTGCGCCAAGGTGACAGTCGCAGGCAAGAAGGAGGGAGAGTGACATGGCAAAGGAGAAAGTTCTCGGAATCGATCTCGGGACCACGTTCTCGTGCATGGCCATCATGGAGGCCGGAAAGCCCGTGGTGATCCCGAACGCGGAGGGGCAGAGGACAACGCCGTCGGTCGTCGCATTCACCAAGGACGGGGAGAGGCTCGTGGGCAGCCTCGCGAAGAGGCAGGCGATCACGAACCCCACGAGGACCATCCAGTCCATCAAGAGGAAGATGGGGACGAACGAGAAGGTGAGGATCGACGACAAGGTCTATACCCCGCAGGAGATCTCTGCCATGATCCTCCAGAAGCTCAAGGCAGACGCGGAAGCCTACCTCGGGGAGAAGATCACGAAGGCGGTCATCACTGTCCCCGCGTACTTCAACGATGCCCAGAGGCAGGCGACGAAGGATGCAGGCACGATCGCGGGGCTCGAGGTCCTGCGCATCATAAACGAACCCACCGCGAGCGCCCTCGCGTACGGGATTGACAAGGAGAACGACGCGACGGTGCTCGTCTATGACCTCGGCGGGGGTACCTTCGACGTCTCGATCCTGACCCTCGGCGACGGCGTCTTCGAGGTGAAGGCGACGGCAGGGAACAACCACCTCGGCGGGGATGATTTCGACAACAGGATCATCGACTACCTCGTCGAGGAGTTCCAGAAGAAAGAGGGCATCAACCTCCGGTCTGACCCCATCGCCATGCAGCGGCTGCGGGACGCCGCGGAGAACGCGAAGATCGAGCTCTCGCAGAAGATGAAGACGAACATCAACCTCCCGTACATCACGACGGGACCCGATGGCCCCAAGTTCCTCGACATCGACCTCACGCGCGCGAAGTTCGAGCAGCTCATCGCCGACCTCGTGGAATCGACGGTCATCCCGGTCAGGCAGGCACTGGCTGATGCCAAGCTCACGCCGGAGCAGATCGACCACGTCCTCCTCGTCGGCGGGTCGACGAGGGTGCCCCTCGTGCAGGAGACCGTGAGGAGGATACTCGGGAAGGAGCCGGACAAGGGGATCAACCCGGACGAGTGCGTCGCGATCGGTGCCGCGATCCAGGGAGCGATCCTCTCGGGCGAGACGAAGGACATCGTCCTCCTCGACGTGACACCGCTCTCCCTCGGGATCGAGACGCTCGGGGGAATCGCGACGAAGCTGATCGAGCGGAACACGACCATCCCGACGAGGAAGAGCCAGATATTCTCCACCGCCGCCGATGGGCAGACGAGCGTCGAGATCCACGTGGTGCAGGGTGAGAGGGCGCTCGCGAAGGACAACTTCACGCTCGGGCGGTTCCAGCTCACCGGCATCCCGCCCGCCCCGCGCGGTGTCCCCCAGATCGAGGTGACGTTCGACATCGACGCGAACGGGATACTCCACGTCTCGGCAAAGGACCTCGGGACCGGGAACGAGCAGGCGATCACCATCAAGGGTGCAAAGAAGCTCTCCGAGGACGAGATAAAGCGGATGGTCGAGGAGGCGCGGAGGTACGAGGAGGAAGACCGGAAGAAGAGGGAGGAGATAGAGCTCCGGAACTCCGCGGACATGGCCATCTTCAACGCCGAGAAGCTCCTGAAGGAGAACGCGGCCTCGATCGAGCCGGCCGACAGGGAGAGGGTCGAGGGAGGGATCGCGGAACTCCGCAAGGCCCTCGAGGGGGACAAGACCGAGGAGATCAGGGCAAAGATGGAGAGCCTCACCGAGGCAGTCTACAACATCACGACGAAGATATACCAGAAGGCACAGGCAGAGCGCCACGCGTCGGCCGGGGCATCCTCGAATCCCGGGGGAGGTTCCGGGAAGAAACCGGAATCAAGGGACGAAAACGTCGTTGACGCGGACTTCAGGGTCAAAGACGAGTGAGCCCCATGCCGGGGGGTGACTACTACGAGATCCTGGGTGTTCCCAGGAACGCGGACGAGAAGGAGATCAGGAAAGCCTACAGGAACCTCGCGAGGAAGTACCACCCCGACGTCTGCAAGGAGCCGGGGGCGGAGGAGAAGTTCAAGCAGATAAACGAGGCGTACAGCGTCCTCTCCGACCCCCAGAAGAGGGCCCAGTACGACCACCTCGGCCACGAGGCGTACACCGGCGCGTCGAAGGGATCGTACACGGGAGGCGGGGGATACTACGGCGGTGGATTCTCCGCCGATTTCTCTGGTTTTGGAGATATATTTGACTTCTTCGGGGGTGGTTTTTCCGGGTCGCGCCCCATGGGACCGAGGCCCGGTGCCGATCTCCTGATGCGGATGCAGGTATCCCTCGAAGACGCGGTCTTTGGCGCCGACAAGGATATCGAGGTGAATCACACCGAGGCGTGCACCCACTGCCACGGGACCGGGAGCGAGACGAGGAAACTGGTCCACTGCCCGAGGTGCGGGGGATCCGGCCAGATGCGCCAGATGAGCCAGACGGTGTTCGGCCAGTTCGTCCGGATGAGCACGTGCACGGAGTGCAGGGGCCTGGGGCGTATCCCGGAGAGGAAGTGCACCGTGTGCAGGGGCTCGGGGCACATGCAGGTGCGCCGCAAGGTGACGGTCCACATCCCCGCGGGCATCGACACGGGGATGCGTCTCCGGATGGAGGGGTTCGGGGAAGCGGGAGAGTACGGGGCCCCGAACGGCGATCTCTTCATCGAGGTCCAGGTGAGGCCGCACCCGAAGTTCAGGCGGTCGGGTGACAACCTCGAGACGGACATCGAGGTGAGCCCTGCCCAGGCTGTCGTGGGTTCCACTGTCGAGGTGGAGACGATCGACGGGAAGAGAGTGGAGCTCGTCATCCCCCCCGGCATCCAGCACAACGCGGCCCTGAAGATCCCGGGCGAGGGTGTCCGCCGGCGGGGGAAACCCGGGGACCTCCTCGTCAGGGTGAAGGTCGTCATCCCCAAGCAACCCAAGGCGGAGATCCGGAGCCTCTACGAGAAGATCCTCGAACTCGAGGGCCACAGGTTGCCGGACACGAAGAAGGGTTTCTTCTCGTCGTTCATGGGGAAGAAATGAGCCGCTTTTTCTCGGGCGGGAATACATTTTACTCACATGGACATCCTCGTGGAACTGGCCGGCGACCACCCCGACCTCCCGTACGCGGAACTCGACCTCCTCGGCCCCGTGAAGGAGAGGTCTGACCGGGTCGCGGTCGTGGACTGCCGGTTCCCTGAAGATATCCCGAGGCTCGCACTCGCCCACGCCGCGATGGAATACCTCGGGTCCTGCCCGGCCAAAAAGGGCGAGATCGCCCGGTTCCTCGATGGGCTCGCGCTCTCCGCGGGGGATACGTTCGCGGCGAGGGTCCACAGGATCCCAGGTTCTGCGGTCGACGCGGATACCCCGGAGCTCGAGCGGCTGGTAGGATCGAAGGTGCGGGGGAGGGTCGACCTCTCCCGGCCGGCAGAGGAGTTCCGGGCGGTCATCTCGGGGTCGCGCTGCTACCTCGGGCGCGTCGTGTGGAAGGCTGACCCCGCGCGGTTCTCGGGGCGCAGGCCGGGAGACAGGCCATTCTTCCACCCCGGGGTGATGATGCCCCGGTTCGCCCGCGCGCTCGTCAACATCGCGTGCGCGAGGAAGGACGAGTGGGTACTCGACCCCTTCTGCGGGACCGGCGGGATAGTGCTCGAGGCCATCGCCGTCGGTGCCCGGGCGGTGGGGAGCGACAGGGATCCCCTCATGGCCCGCGGGAGCAGGAAAAACCTCCCGGGCGAGGACATCGTGCTCGCGGACGCGACGAGCCTCCCGTTTCCCGACGCGAGCTTCGACGCCGTGGTCACCGACCTCCCGTACGGGCAGTCAGTCTCGATTCACGCACGCAGCATCGGGGACCTCGTCGCGGGAGCCCTCCGCGAGATCGGGAGGGTGCTTAAGCCGGGCAGGAGGGCAGTCATCGTGTACAACCGTCCCTTCACCATGTCCCCCGCGGATAACCTGAAGATTACCTCTGTCTTCCCGCAGCGTGTCCACAGGAGCCTCACCCGGTACATCCACGTGTGCGAGGGGAAATAAGGCGGATCCCGGGAGGTCGATTCTCGTGGCTGGCAATCATTATATCCGCTTCAGCCCCCTGATCACTGGAAGACCCTCTCCGGGGGATTGAGGAGTCATGGAGACCGGCACGGGGTGCAACGGGACCGGCCTTTTAACCTGTTCCCGCACGGAGCGCGGGGCAAGGGAGAAAAACGAGGATGCGTGCGGGATATTCTCCATCCGCTCCCCCTCGGGACCGCTCTGCCTCCTCGCGGTCGCGGATGGGCTCGGGGGACACCCCGCCGGGGAGGTCGCGAGTGCACTGGCAGTCCGCGCCCTCGCCCAGTCGGTCTCGCAGGGTGCCCTGTCCTGTGACCCCCGGGACAGCCAGTCCCTCCGCGCGATCCTCGCCGCGGGGTTTTCCCACGCGAATGCGACCGTCTGCAGGTACCAGAGGGAGGACCCCGCATGCAGGGGGATGGGAACGACCCTCGTTGCCGCGCTCCTCGCGCAGGGGGGAATGGGTGTCTGCGGGAACATCGGGGACAGTAGGGCATACCTCGTCGGGAAGGCGATCACGAGGATTACGAGGGATCACTCCGAGGTACAGGAACTCGTGGACAGGGGAATCATCCCGGTCGAAATCGCGGAACGACACCCCCTCAAGAACATCGTCACGAGGATCATCGGGCGAATGGAGGATACGCCCGACTTTTACAGCTTCACGCTCGGGGAGGACTGCCTCCTCCTCTGTTCCGACGGCCTCCTCGACGGCATTTCAGAGCGGCAGATCCACGAGGCGGTCAGCACTGCACCATTCAGGGACCTCTGCAGGGTCCTCGTCGAGGCAGCCCGGGGGAGGAGCAGGGACAACATCACGGTGGTTGCCGCGCGACTGCCGTGAGACCCGCCAATCCGTCGTTTCCCGGGGACGTCCCACATCCATCCCTGCCCTTCGGGGGCCGGTGCAGCCTTCCGACTGGATTTCACGGCAGTTTGAACACTGCTGGTTCGACCGTTCCGCCGCAGGTCGTGGAGAGAAAAAAAGAGGGGTTGGGTGTGGCCGCGGTTTGGTACCCCCTCACTTTTTCGAGCCGGGTGCCGCCGTGACGACCTGGATTGCCTCGACCATCTCCGGGAGCATCTCCGCGGGGAATCCCATCACCATCTCGCCGTCCTCGATCCCGGAGAATTTCCGCGACCCGTCGCACCCGAGGGAGTAATTCGCGGTTCCCGTGATGAAGGTCTGTGCACATGCATCCGCGCACACCGACTGGATCCCGGAGAATTCCGACGTGATCCTCCCGCCGAGGCGGAAGAGGGTTGCCTGCGCGAGCTTGAGCATCGCGCGCGCCTCCGCGATGACGAGGACGATGTGGGGCGCGAAGGGTGTCTTCTCGAGGGGCGCGTAGAGCGTCGCGTAGGTGAGTCCTGATTCCACGTGGGGGATACGGTCGATGGTCCGCTTGCAGGCGGCATTGCTCGCGAATTTGCCGAGCTTGAAGTAGAACTGGCCATTCCTGAGCGTCTCGGTGATCTCCCGGAGGCCGAGTGCCCACGCGCCCCCCATGCACTCGTGGTTCTCGACCGTCGCGTAGAAGATGCGCCCTTCCTTCCTCGCGAGGTTCACCATCTGGCAGTGGCGGATCTTTCCCTCGAGCTTCTCCATACCTTCAGGTATCTCGTCCTTTTCCATCGCGAGCCTCACAGCCACGGGGGGATACTTCAGGCCGAGCGACCGGACGAGGACAGATGACGATTCGCGGTAGTCGATGTCTCTATGGATCGTGGAATTCATATCTCACGTTTCCTCCCGTCTTTTTGGTATGCTGGCTCTTGGAAGAGATAAATCTGCTCCTATGAGAAAGAATTGATTCACAGGCGTCTCAGCTTGTGGTCGACCTTCCTGAAGAAATTCTTGCCGGCGTCCACGAAAAGGGCGGGCTGTTCGGCCATGATCACCTTGAGGCGCGCCCTCGTCCCGAGTTCGAGGGTCTTCTGCCCGTCGATGACGAGCGTTGCGGGTTTCGCACTCTCGATGCAGACCTCCAGGTCCCTGTCATTGCTTATCAGGTGGGGGCGCGAGGAGAGCATGTAGGGCGCGAGGGGGACGAGGAGGAATCCCTGGATCCGGGGATCGACGATGGGTCCCCCGGCACTCATCGCGTACGCGGTAGACCCGGTCGGTGTACTGACGAGGAGGCCGTCGGCCCTGAAACTCTCTGCCTCGATCCCGTCCACGAAGGTGACAAACCGGAGCATCTTCGCGGGGCGGCTCGTCACGACGAGGGCCTCGTTCAACGCCTCGCCGAGCACCGTGCCCCCCGACACGAGCGCAATCCTCATGCGTCGTTCCGTTCCAAAGCCCTCCCCAAGCCTCTCGAGGAAGGGTATTGCCTCCTGCGGCTCGAGGTCTGCGAGGAACCCCACTTCCCCCCAGTTCACGCCGATGACGGGGACCTGCCGGTGCATCTGCTGGATCGTGTGGAGTATCGTGCCGTCACCGCCCACGACGATGACGATGTCGACGCTCGCGTCGAAGTGCCACGCGGGTTCGATCCCGAGGGCACTCGCCGTCGCCGGTTCGAAGGAGACGTCGTGTCCCAATGTCCTCGCCTTCTCACCGAGACCCTTCGCAAAAGAGAGTGCCCCTGGTTCATCGACCCGGGCAACGAGCGCGATCCTCATGGCACACCCCTGCGACCCATCAACGGAGGTACTCAATCACCTTGTGGTGCAGGACACCGTTCGTGGCGACCATGCACCTGCCGATGGTCACCTCGTCCGGGAACCGGATGGGCCGGCCCTCGAGGTCGGTCACGATTCCCCCGGCCTCGGTGCAGATCAGCATCCCGGCCGCGGCATCCGTCACCTTCAGTGTGCCCCGCAGGTCAATAAACCCATCTATCCTCCCGCACCCGATGTACGCGAGCTCGAGCGCCGACGCCCCGAGCATCCTCCAGCGGCGGATCTTCTGCCCGATGTGCATGACGCGGCGTGGATCGAACTTCCGCCCGTAGACGCTCATCGCGCTCTCGTCGAGGCGGGATGTCCGGGAGACCGAGATGCGCCTGCCGTCGAGGAACGCCCCTTGTCCCCTGACTGCCGTGAACGTCTCCCCGCCGGCGAGGTCGTGGACGAACCCCTCGAGGACCACCCCGTCCTCCGCGTACGCGATGGAGATGGCATAGAATGGGATCCCCGCGACAGCGTTGTACGTCCCGTCGATCGGGTCGAGGAAGATGGTCCCCTTCTCCCCCCCGCACTCCACCCTGCCAGCCTCCTCGGAGACGAGGGTCCTGCACAGGGGGTTCTCCTCCAAGAACGAGATTACGCATTCCTCCGCGACCCTGTCTATCTTCTTCGTCGGGGTGCCGTCGGCCCCGATGCAGAGGGTGGTCCCCCCCTCCCTCGTCCCGACCAGCCCGCGTATTCTCTCGCGGATATCCCGGGCAAGGTGGTGGCAAGCCTCGAGAAACTCCATCGTGCCAGATCCGACCGTTTCTGTAGGAGTATTTATCTGGTGATATAAAGATACATCATGATCGCATTTTTGCGCGAGAGTGAACCCAGATGAAGGAACAGACCGAAATAGGGAAGCTCAAGGAAGGCCGGTACATGGTGATCGACGACGAACCGTGCAAGATCCTCGGTATATCCATCTCGAAGCCCGGCAAGCACGGTGCCGCGAAGGCACGCATCGACGCGGTGGGCCTTTTTGACGGGGTGAAGAGATCCATCGTCCAGCCTGTCTCGGCAAAGACGTACGTCCCCGTCGTGGAACGAAAGAGCGGGCAGGTCATCACCATCTCCGGGAATATCGCCACACTCATGGACATGAAGGATTTCACGAACTTTGAGATCGAGATCCCGCCGGACAAGGCAGACAAGATCGAGGTCGGGAAGGAAGTTCCCTACATCGAGGCACTCGGGAAGAGGAAGCTCGATATTGAATAGCCACGGGAATATATCCCCCACGTTTTTCCCGCGGGCGGACCCACCCGTCGCGTCCGTCACCACGGAGGCCCGGTTTTTCAATATTTTCCGAGGTACCGCTCGGGGACCTTGACCTCCATCTTGAACGAGTGGATCATGTGCGTGGTGATGACAAAGTAGTATGACCGGGGGTAATCGACCTCGTAGAATTTCTCTACCCAAGGCCTCGGGTCGTAATCCTTGTTCTCCTTCCAGAATTTCGCGTTCAGGCCACCCTGTGGTTCTATCCTCCGCACGAGCGAGCCGTCTTTTGCATCTCTCACCTCTATCGAGAACGAGGGGAATACCTCCGAGGCGAGGTAATCTGCAACGCCACCCATCTTCGAGGACGTCTGGCCCACGAACGTCGTCTCCCACGGGTCCACCGTGTAGTGGAGTTCCCAGTAGGGGAAAGGCATCGTGATGGTCTGGGTGATACCCCCGGCGTTCGACTGGATCGTCGCGTAGGTGAGTAATTTCTCGACCGGGGGAGTCATTTCAGGGAGTCGGGTGAAGGAAGGTGTCGTCGGCGGCGGTGTCAGCGCGACGTACCCGAGTGTCTGGGGCTTCCCGCTCCACGTGGGCGTGGGGGAAGGGGTGGTGGTGCGCGGGGGGTAGGTCACCGTCGCCCGGGGAACCTGCGTGGGGGGTGCCGGGACGGGGGGCGTTTCCGCCGGGGAGAGGCCCGGGATGGGGGGGAGGCTCATGTCGATGGGTTTTCCCGTCATCATGGGCTTGACGACTCCCGCGAGGATGACCATCGCGGCGAGTGCCACGAGGAGGATGGCGACATCCCTCCGCTCCATACCGGATTATTTCGCAAGCGTGTTATATAAGGGAGACGCCGGAGGAAGGTGCACGCGCCCGGCAACACCCGCTCGATTCGCGCCCGCGGAGACAGGGAAGAGATTTTCCGGGAATCCCACATTTTTTCCCCACCGGGATTCAAATAACCTCCTAGAGGGGGAGGAGCGAGGTGACACGGGGAAAAACCCTTGCCTGCTACACGGACGGGGCCTCCCGCGGGAACCCGGGACCGGCAGCCGCCGCGTACCTCGTGGTCGACGGGGAAGGCGGGGTCTTGGAGAGTCACAGTACTTTCCTCGGTGTGAAGACCAACAACGAGGCAGAATACCACGCGGTCATCGCTGCCCTCTCGGCGGCCGGGAAACACGGGGCGGGAAATGTCCGCGTCTACTCGGACAGCGCCCTCGTCATCAGGCAGCTGCGTGGGGAATACAGGGTGCACGAACCGAGGCTCAGGGCCCTGCACGCGGAGGTGAGGCTGCTTGAGCGTCCCTTCGCGGAAGTCGAATACGTGCACGTCGCCCGCGACAACCCGTGGATACGGCTTGCCGACAGGATGTGCAACGAGACCCTCGACGGGGTACCACCGCGAGGAAAATGAAGGAATCGCCAGAATGATCTACATTTTTCTCCCTTTCTGCACAATGTTATTGCCGCATGATGTACTATCACCGGGGATTCCCATGACTGGAGAGGCAGACAAGAAGCGGGAAGAGTGCGGTGGAGTTTGCGAAGGGTGCCCCAGTGCACAGAGCTGCGACAGCGAGAAGAAGACGGCGAGGGGTCTCCCCCCGAAAGCCGAGATCGACGTCGACCACGTGATCCTCGTCCTCTCTGGGAAGGGTGGCGTGGGCAAGTCCACCGTCGCGGTCAACCTCTCGTTCGCCCTCTCCACCCACGGATACCAGGTGGGACTCCTCGACCTCGATATCCACGGTCCAAATGTCCCCAAGATGCTCGGACTCGAGGGTCACCACCTGACGACCCTCGGCAGGATGATCCAGCCCGTGAGGGTGACGGGCAACCTCGCGGTCGTTTCCATGGCATTCCTCCTCCCCGACAGGAGCACTCCCGTGATATGGCGCGGTCCGATGAAGATGAGCGCCATCAGCCAGTTCCTCTCGGAAGTTGACTGGGGCCACCTCGATTTCCTCGTCGTCGACCTGCCACCGGGAACGGGGGACGAGGCGCTCTCCATCGTCCAGCTCGCACCGAACGTGAGGGGTGCGATCATCGTCACAACCCCGCAGGAGGTGGCCACGATGGACGCGATGAAAGCCGTCAAGTTCGTCGAGAAACTCGGTGTCCCCGTCCTCGGGATCGTGGAGAACATGAGCGGCCTCGTCTGTCCCCACTGCAAGCAGGAGATCGACCTCTTCGGCAAGGGTGGGGGAGAATCGATTGCGAGGGAACTCGGCGTGCCATTCCTCGGGAGAATTCCCCTCGACCCCGAGGTGCGGAAGGCGGGCGACGAGGGAAAACCATTCATCGTCCTCCACCACGACAGTCCCACGCGAAAGAGCGTCGACAAGGTCATGGAAGAACTCGTCAAGGTGGTCGAACAGTAGATGGACATGCGGGACGTTCTCACGGGTGGCAGTGAACCCCTCGACATATACGACGACATCCTCCCGGTCCTCGAGGATGTCGCCCTCCTCCCGTGGAAGATCGAGAGCATCTACCGGAAGGCGAGCACCTACGACGAGGGCCGCCTCGATCGCCTGAGGTTTGCCCTCGTGAGGATCCAGGTGTACGCGGATGTCCACCGCAACGAGGACATGGAGAGGGCACAGGCGATCAAGTACGCGTCCGTCGTCCTCGAGAAGGTGATATTCGGCTCCCTGATGCTCGGCCACGAGGAGATGGAGAGGGAGTGATCGGACGCTCACCTCCCCTCCGGGCAATCCACCCGTGCGCTCTCCTCGTGGCCGCGGGAGAGTGCAGGACAAGCCACAAGGCCCGTGATTTTCACATGAATTTGGCCATTCCTCCACGGGTATAACCAACCCGCGCGGCAAACCGGAGGCCACCTGCCATGACCGGGACGGAAAAATACTCTTTCATGGCCCGGGTTCCCGACCACCCCGGTGCACTCCAGAGGGCTGTCCTCGTCATCTCGGGGAACGGGGGAAATATCAACCGTATCCAGTTCGACAGGAGAATAGATCCCACCACCGTCTTCTTCGAGGTGAGTTCGACACCCGCTGCATGGGAGGCCATCGCGTCGGGACTCCGAAAGATGGGCTACCTTCAGGCAGACCTCAGGCCCAAGAGGACCCTGAAGATCTCTGTCCATATCCCCCACGTTCCGGGAGCCCTCGCCGAGTTCCTGAATTACACGACGGCCCACAGGGCAAACATCAACCTGATCGATTTCGATGACCGGGGGAGCAAGCCAAACCTCCTCACGGTGGGCCTGAACCTCGAGGACGAAGAGGAGATTGGACAACTCCTCGACGAACTCAAGTCACGGTACCGGATAGAAGTCGACGAGTACGAGACAGACGGCCACTACCTCGACGACACGGTCTTCTACCTCCGGTTTGCCCAGTCACTCCGCGAGATCATCGGGGGAGCAGAGGATTCCTTCCTGCTCTCCCTCCTCGGTGATATCAACCACGTCGCCCAGGAACTCATGAACAGGGGGCAGGACCCGCACGTGGTCTTCGAAAGCGTGAGGAAGACGGGGGAGACACTGAAGAGAACGCACGGGCCGGGTTTCTACGCGGATGTCCAGCGGGTCCCCCTCGCCGACGACCTCGTCCTCCTTTGCATCCAGCCCCCGTGCGGCGGCTCGGTATTCCTCCTCGACTCTCCCGCGGAATGCGTGATGGTCGATACCGGGTACGGGATCTACGCGCACGACATGCAATGGCTCGTCCAGAAGATTGCCCCCGGAGCACTCGGGAGACTCACGCGGATAATAATCACGCACGCCGATGCCGACCACTGCGGCGGGGGCGGGTTCTACGATGTCCCGGCATTCATGCACCCGGGGACAAGGGAGATCATCCTCGTCTCGAACAGGGCGTACGGTTCCCGCAACCAGGCGTCGGTGCTCGAAGAGGTCTACACGTCCCTCATCAACCTCTTCTCCCGGTTCACCCCGCCCCTCTCCCCGGTGCTCTTCCCGGCGGGAAGGAAGGGAATGAGGGGACCGTTCCCTATTCTCGACACGTGCACCGTCGGGAGGCACTCGTTCGAGGTCCTGGAAGGCCTCGGGGGGCACCTCTACGGCCAGGTATACCTCTTCTCCCCCGACCTCGGCGTGTTCTTCGCCGCGGACACGTTGATCAACATGGACTTCCTCACACCCGAGAGAGCGGAGTACAATTCCCTCGCCGTGAACCTCGTGACGTCGGTGAACGTCGACAGCGAGAAGGCACGCGAGGAGAGAGGGGCGATCGTGGAGATCGCGCGGGCGATCTCGGGGCCTTTCTCCCACGGCCGGGTGAGATGTCTCCTCTGCGGCGGGCACGGCCCCGTTTCCGTTCTCAGGGATGGGCGCCTCGTCCCCGCCGTCCCGTGCGAGAGGATCGCTGCAGGAGGCGTGAGCGGTCACCCGTGAGCGAGCAGGGCCACGAGACTGCCCTTGGGGAAAAATCCCGCGGGTGACATGTTGCAATGCACCTCTCCCGAGCGTATCCATATATCTATCATAGAGAAAGGACAAGATTTCCCGGGGAAGGAATGACATCCAACAGGGTCCAGGAGATGATGTGCCTCATGGCAGAGCGCATTGAGGCCATCGCGAACTCGCTCTCGGACGAGGAGGTGGAGGAGTTCCTGAACGAGATCCTTGGTGCCCGGCGGATCTATGTCATGGGAGCCGGGAGGTCGGGACTCGTGGCCAAGGCGTTCGCCATGCGCCTGATGCACCTCGGCCTCTCGAGCTACGTGGTGGGAGAGACGATTACCCCGGCCATGCGCCCGGGAGACCTCGTTGTCGTCTTCTCGGGTTCGGGAAAGACAAAGACGGTCGCCGATATCGCGGAGACCGCAAAGGAGATCGGGGGGAGGGTGGCGCTCATCACGTCCGACAGGAACTCGCGGATCGCGAAGATCGCCGATACCCTCGTCATCATCGAGCACCACAGGGACAAGGTGAGAGACGAGGGCGCGGAGTTCGAGATCCGGCAGGTCATGGGCGAACACAAGTCATTCGCGCCCCTCGGCACGCTCTTTGAGACCGCGGCAATGGTCTTTGCGGATGCAATCATTTCCCGCCTCATGGAAATTACCAAGACGGACGAGAGGGAACTCAAGGACAGGCACGCGAACATCGAGTGAGGAGGAGTGGTTCATGGAGAAGGCAAGGTGCACGGAAAGGTGCCGGAAGATAGAGATCTCGGGAATCAGGAAGCTCTTCGAATCCGCGGGGCCGGATTCCATCAACCTGGGCCTTGGACAGCCCGATTTCGATACGCCGGCGCACATCAAGGAGGGCGCGATGGCCGCGATCCGTGAGGGGAAGACCGGGTACACCCCGAACATGGGAATCCCGGAGCTCCGGGAGGCACTCTCGCGCAAGTTCAAGGAGGAGAACGGGCTCTCGTATTCCCCCGACCAGATCATCGTCACCGCGGGCGCGAGCGAGGCACTCCACATCACCATGCATGCCCTCGTCGAGCGGGGCGAGCGCGTGCTGTACGCGGACCCCGGGTTCGTCTCTTACGCAGCACTCGCGGTCATCGCGGGGGGGAGGCCCGAGGGTGTCCCGCTCGATGCAGAAATGCACATCGACGTGGAAAAAGCAAAAGAAATGATGGACGGTGCCCGGCTCTTCATCCTCAATTCCCCCGCGAATCCCACCGGTGCAGTGGAACCGGAAGAGAACATCAGGGCAATCGTCGAGTATGGCAATGACCGGGGTGTCACGATCGTGAGCGACGAGGTGTACGAGCATTTCATCTACGGGCCCCCGCACAGGAGCGCAGCACTCTTCGGGGAGGACGTGATCACCGTGAACGCGGCGAGCAAGACGTTTGCCATGACGGGCTGGAGACTCGGGTATGTCGCGGGGCCGCGTGAATACATCGAGGAGGCACTCAAGGTCCACCAGTACTGCCAGGCGTGCGCGACCTCGATATCCCAGTACGCGGCGCTCGCGGCGTACACGGGGCCCAAGGACTGCGTCGCGACGATGAGGGACGAGTACCGGGCGCGGCGGGATTACCTGTACCGGGAGTTGCGCGACATGGGCTTCTCGTTCCCGCAGCCCGAGGGAGCGTTCTACATGTTCGTCCCGTTCGGCGAGGATCTCACCGCGAAGATATTGAAATCGGGGGTCGTCGTCGTCCCGGGCAGCGCGTTCGGATCCAATGCCCCGGGGCACGCGAGGATTAGTTACGCAGCGAGCCGCAGCACGCTCCGTGCCGCGGTGGAGAGGATGAGGGCTGCCATCGGGGGGTGAAGAACGTGGTGAAGGATCTCCTCGTCAGGCTCTCGAACGCCCACGGCGTCTCCGGGAGCGAGGAAAGTATCGCGTCGATAGTGAAGAAAGAGCTGGAAGGTTTCGTGGACGAGATCACGGTGGACCGCATGGGCAACGTCGTCGCGGTCAAGAGGGGGGGACCGTTCCGCGTCATGCTCGCTGCCCACGCAGACGAGATAGGCCTGATGGTCAAGTCAGTCGACGAGAAAGGATTCATCAGGTTCGTCACCCTGGGGGGCTGGTATGCCCCGACCCTCTACAACCAGAGGGTGATCCTCCACGGGTCGAAAGGACCCGTGACGGGCGTGCTCGGGGGGAAACCCCCCCACAAAATGGACGAAGAGGAGAAGAAGAAAGGCGTCAAGGTCGAGGACATGTTCATCGACGTGGGTGCCCGTTCACGCGAGGAAGTGGCAGAGCTCGGTGTCACGGTCGGCACGCCGGTCACCCTCGACCGCGAGGTCGCATTCCTCGCCAACGGGCGGATCACGGGAAAGGCATTCGACAACAGGGTGGGAGTCGCCCTCCTCGTGAAGGCGATGCAACAGGTCGAGTCGCCCCACACTGTCTACGCCGTCTTCACGGTCCAGGAAGAGGTGGGCCTGAAGGGGGCACGGACCAGTGCCTACTCGATCAACCCCGACTGCGCCATTGCGACGGACGTCACCATACCGGGGGACCACCCCGGGATAGAACTGAAAGACGTCCCCGTGGAGATGGGAAAAGGCCCCATCATCACGATAGCAGACGCGAACGGCCGGGGCCTCATCGCGAGCCGCGCGATGGTCAAGTGGCTCGCGGACACGGCCTCTGCGTGCGAGATCCCTGTCCAGTTCGAGGTCGGGAGCGGGGGGACGACCGACGCGACCGCGATCCACCTCGAGAGGGGGGGTATCCCGAGCACGACGCTCTCGATCGCGAGCCGGTACATCCACTCTCCCGTCGAGGTCGTCGACATCTCCGACATCGAGAACGGGGTGCGGCTCCTCGTCGAGGCGCTCAGGACGAAACCAGCGCTCTGACAGGCCACCCGGGGCCCGGGGACTGCTGGTGCGCGATATAGTACTCGCGCACCGGATTGTGACCTAGACCCCCGTCACCTTGGGATAGCCTTGCGGGACCCGGTTCATGGCCCCCGGGTACCGCAGGTATCCTTTGTTTCCCGGTTAAATTCCCCGTTTTTCCACGAATTTTTCCCCGGGATCGGGAACCGTCCAGGCTCGCACCATTCCGGGATCCGCGTTTTTGCCATGTCGGAAGCGTGAAAAAAACTCTTTTACTCACGCAGAAGAGAGAAAGTTTTAAATAGATAAGGGAAGAGGATATGGTGAATACATCTGTTTGGGAATCGGAGTGATTCACTTACGATTTCCATTCGGGGAATGTATACAAAATGCACTTGAGGTACCCGTATGACAAGTGGAAGAGGGCTGCAGATAGTCATAGCCATGCTCATGCTTTTCCTGTGCGTGCTCCCGGTCGCGGCGGCACTTGGCATCACAGGAATCAACCCGCCCGTGGGGCTGAACACGGAGGAACTGTTCATCGCCAATGTCTCGGGAACTGACTTTCCCGGGCAGGCCGAGGTCTCGGTACTCCTGAACAGGACGGGAGAAGCGGACATCGCGGCGAAGAGTGTCGTCGTGTCGACACCTTCCTGGATCATCTGCATTTTTGACCTCCGGGAACAGAAGGCAGGGCCGTGGAACGTGGTCGTGGTCAATACCACGAGCGGCCAGACGGCGGTGCTCGAGGGTGGTTTCCAGATCGAGAACCCCGCTCCCACGGTCACCTCCATCACGCCGGACTCGGGGGAGAATGCCGGGTGGTCCGAGATCACGGAGATCTCCGGGAGTAACTTCCTGCCCAACGTTGCCGTGAACCTGACGAGGGGCACGACGGTCATCCCGGGCGCCAACGTGACGCGGGCGAGCCCCACGAAGATCACCTGCCTCTTCAACCTCACGTCCGCGGAGACCGGGCTCTACAACGTCACGGTGACGAACGAGGACGGGAAGTCCGCGACGCTCGCAAACGGGTTCCGGGTCCGATACCCAGTCCCGGTTGTCACTTCCATTCAACCCGCATCGGGGAAGAACAACGAGGTGATCGGGATCACGAACCTCTCGGGCTCGGGGTTCATGCAGGGGGTAAACGTCACGCTGCGGAGGACGGGGCACGCGGATATCCCCACCATAAACGGTGCGATCGTCGAGTCTCCCCGCAAGATCCTCTGCTTCTTTGACCTCAACGGCGCGCACGTCGGGCAGTGGGACGTGGTCGTGGTGAACCCCGACGGGCAGAACGGGACGCTCCCGGCCGGCTTTACGATTTACTACCCCGATGCCCCCGCCGTCACGGGGATAACCCCGGGCACCGGCCCGAACACGGGGCTCGTCTACGCGAACGTGACGGGCAGCGGGTTCCAGGAGAACGCGACGATCGTGCTCACGAGGGGACCGGTCGTCGTCCCGGGAACCGTTCTCTCCACGGCCGGGACAACCCTCGGCGTGAGGTTCAACCTCACGGGAGTCCCCGCGGGGACCTACGATCTCACCGTGACGAACGAGGACGGCCAGGGGAGCACGAAGGCCAATGCATTCACCGTCACGAACCCGCCCCCCACGGTCTCTGCCGTCGATCCTGAATCCGGGCTCAACGACGGGCACGTGACGATCGACGTCTACGGGACGGGTTTCCTCCCCGGCGCGTACGTCTCGCTCTGGAGGGGCGCGGTCTCTTTCGGGGACAACGGCACTGTATTCAATAGCACGCACCTCCGGCTCACCGTCTCGCTGATAGGAAAGCAGGCGGGTCTCTACAACGTCACCGTGACGAACACCGACGGTCTCTCGGGGACGAAGGCGGACGCCTTCACGATCCTGAACCCTGCACCCCGCGTGATATCGGTTGTCCCGGCAACGGGAGAGAACACGGGACCGATCAGCGACGTCCTCGTCACGGGGGAGAAGTTCCTGCCGGGAGCGAATGTGACCCTGCGGCGCACGAACGAGACCCCTGTCCGGGCCGATCCCGCGACGTGGGTCAACTCGACTGCAATCCGGTGCACGTTCGACCTGACGGGGATGACCGCGGGAATCTGGACGCTCGAGGTGGAGAACCCTGACGGACGGACCAGCACGGAGCACGTGACCTTCACCGTCACGAACCCCCCGCCGAACCCGCAGGCGATAGTCCCCGACTCCGGGCTGAATAACGGGTCCATCCTCATCACGGGCCTCACGGGGAGCGGCTTCCTCCCGGGAGCGAGCGTGAAGCTGAGCCGGGCAGGGGTGGGTGATATCCAGTCCACGTGGGTCGATGTCAACGCAACCACGCAGACGATCATGTGCGTCTTCAACCTGAACGGAGCTCGCGTGGGGTACTGGGACGTGGTGGTGACGAACACCGACGGCCAGTCCGGATCGCTCCCGAACGGTTTCTTCGTCCGGTACCCGGCAGCCCCGTCCGTGTCCGCGATCGAGCCTGCATTCGCCCCGAACACCGGACCGGTCGCAATCACGAACCTCTCCGGTTCCGGGTTCCAGTCCAACGCGACCGTGAAACTCGTCCGGACAGGACACACTGACATCGTCGCGACGGCTGTGAACGTCGTGGACCAGGGGAGGATTACCTGCACGTTAAACCTTTCAGGGGCCAATCCCGGCACGTGGGACGTCGAGGTGACGAACGAGGATGGCCAGTCCGGGACACTCCAGAACGGGTTTGAGGTCCGGTATCCCGCACCGGCCGTGACGGGCATCGAGCCGAACAAGGGGAACAACAACCAGGTCGTCGCGATCACGAACCTCTCGGGGAGTAACTTCAGGAGCGGCGCGACCGCGAGGCTCGTCCGGGCCGGGCACTCCGACATCGTCGCTGCCGGAGTGAACGTGGTCAATTCCGGGAAGATCACGTGTTCGTTCAACCTGACCGGCAGGGAGGTCGGGAACTGGGACGTGGTCGTCACGAATACCGACGGCCAGTCCGGGACGCTCGCGAACGGGTTCACGATCGAGTATCCCGCACCTGTCGTTTCCTCTGTCCAGCCCTCCAAGGGTGCGAACGACGGCCTCGTGGAGATCACTGCCATCACGGGCAACTACTTCAGGGAGGGTGCGACCGTCACCCTGACGAGGACAGGAGTCGCGCCCATCCAGGCAACGAACGTCACCGTCATTAATGCGACGGCCATCAACTGCACGGTAAACCTCCTCGGGAAGACCGTCGGACTCTGGAACGTGATCGTGACGAATCCCGACGGGAAGTCCGGCCAGCTCACGAACGGGTTCCAGATCCTCCCGCCGCCGCCCGTGCCTGACTTCACCGCGAGCCCGGTCTACGGGACAGTCCCGTTGACCGTCCAGTTCACGGATCTCTCCACGAACAACCCGACCGCATGGATCTGGGACTTCGGCGACGGGACCCAGAGCGGAGTCCTCGACCGGAACCCCGTCCACACCTACAACGCCATGGGGACCTACAACGTCACGCTCACGGTCTTCAACCAGGGTGCACCGGAGGGACGGAGCACCACGAAGAGCGGCTACATCACCGTGGTGAGGACGCCGGTCGCCGACTTCACTGCCACCCCCACATCGGGCAACGCCCCCCTGCTCGTCCAGTTCACCGACACGTCGATGGGCAACCCGACGGGGTGGACGTGGAACTTCGGCGACGGGAGCATATCCACGCAGCAGAACCCGTACCACCTCTACACCAAGCCCGGCACGTACAACGTGACGCTGGCCGTGAGGAATTCGGCCGGGAGCAACTCCGTCACGAAGACCGGCTACATCACGGTGAGAGCACTGCCGGTCGCTGACTTCTCTGCCAACCGGACTTCCGGCGCAGCACCGCTGGTCGTGAAGTTCACCGACCAGTCGACAGGCGGCCCCACGGCGTGGACGTGGACATTCGGGGACGGGAGCGAATCCACGGAGCAGAACCCTGTCCACACCTACGCTGCGCCGGGCATCTACACGGTTAAGCTCGAGGTCGCAAATGACGCGGGAACGTCCTCGAAGACACGGACAGGGTACATCACCGTCGGCGAGGGGCTGCTCGCCGCGTTCACGTACACCACGAGCAACCCGGGGAACTACGCCCCGCTCACGGTCGCGTTCACCGATGCCTCGACCGGTTCGCCGTCCCTGTGGACGTGGACCTTCGGTGACGGGCGCATGACGACAGAGAGGAACCCCATCCACACCTACACGGCGATTGGGAACTACACGGTCACGCTCACGGTCTCGGACGGGTTCAGGAGCAATTCCACGTCCCAGACGATCGAGGTGAAACCGAGACTCGTCGCGGATTTCAAGGCGGAACCCTCAAGGGGATCCGCGCCCCTCCGCGTCCAGCTCACCGACCAGTCAATCGGGTCGCCCAACTCGTGGAGGTGGGTCATCATCCGTGACGCCTTCAACATGACGGTCTTCGATCCCGGGAATGCCGTTGAGACTTACACGTTCAACGAGCCCGGCTCGTACGACGTCCTGCTCACGGTCTCTGACCCTTACGGGAATTCGGACTCGATCCTCAAGCACGACGTCGTGCACGTCATCCCCTTCCCCTGATTGAAGGGGAAAATTCTCATTTTTCTCGAGTAATCGGGTTTTCGTGAATTCGAAAGAGCCCATTTACCGCTCAAACGCACCTTTTTCCCACGGTGAGTGTCCGGGGGACTATATCCACGCGAGGAAAAGAGATTTTCCGGGGCGGTCACCCTCCCGCCTTCGCCTTCAGCTCCCTTATCATGTCCCTGAACCGGATCGCCTCCTCGAAGTCGAGCCGCTCTGCGGCCTGGACCATCTTTGCCTCGAGTTCCACAATGACGTTGGGGATCTCCGCCCTCGGGACGTGGCGGGTATCCCTGATGTCGACTTCCTTTTTCGGGACCGGTTTCCTGATGGTCTGGGGGACGATCCCGTGCCGGGCATTGTACTCCATCTGGATGGCCCTCCTCCTCTCGGTCTCCGCGACCGCTGCCCGGATCGAGTCCGTGACGGTATCCGCGTAGAGAACCACGCGCGAGTGGGCGTTCCGGGCGGCCCTCCCGATGATCTGGATGAGGCTGCGCGTGTCCCGTAGGAACCCCTCCTTGTCGGCGTCCAGTATCCCGATGAACCCTACCTCCGGGATGTCGAGACCCTCCCGGAGGAGGTTGATCCCCACGAGGACGTCGAACTTCCCCAGCCGGAGTTCCCTGATGATCTCCACCCTCTCGAGGGTGTCGATCTCCGAGTGGAGGTACCTCGTCCGTATCCCCTTCTCGGACAGGTAATCTGAGAGCTCCTCGGCGAGCCTCTTCGTGAGTGTCGTGAGGAGGACGCGGTCGCCGCGGGCGATCGTCTCCCTTATCTCCCGGATGACGTCGTCAATCTGCCCCTCGGTGCCGCGGACGACGACCTCGGGGTCGACGAGGCCCGTGGGGCGGATGATCTGCTCCACGACCTGCTGGGAGTGGGCAAGCTCGTAGTCCCCCGGCGTGGCAGAGACGAATATCACCCTCCGCATGAACTGCTCGAACTCGTGGAACGTGAGCGGCCGGTTGTCGTACGCACTCGGGAGGCGGAACCCGTAATCGACGAGTGCCTTCTTCCGGGACCGGTCCCCGTGGTACATGCCGTGGAGCTGGGGAATGGTCTGGTGGCTCTCGTCGATGAACATCAGGAAGTCGTGGGGAAAGTAGTCGAGGAGGCAGTACGGCCTCTCCCCGGGCCGCCGGAAGTCGAAGTGCCGCGAGTAATTCTCGATGCCCTTGCAGGTCCCCGTCTCCTCGATCATCTCGATGTCGTAGAGTGTCCTCTGCTCGAGGCGGTGGGCCTCGAGCATCCCGAGTTGCGGCAGCCTCTCGCCCAGTTCCTGCCTGATGGACTCGATTGCCCGCTTCTGGACCTCGCCGGGCAGCACATAGTGGCGCGCGGGGTAGACGTGGAAGTACTTGAGTGCCTCCTTCACGGTCCCGGATGACCGCTCTATCTCGAGGATCCTGTCCACCTCGTCGCCGAAGAGCTCGATCCTGATGATATCGTGGTAGTACCCCGGGACGATGTCGACCGTGTCTCCCCTCACCCTGAACCTGCCGGGCTGCAGCTCGAGGTCGTTGCGCTCGTACTGTGCCTGCACGAGCCTCTCGATGAGTTCCCTTCGGGATACCCTGTCGCCGACCTTCAGCTCGAACCCGAGGTTCCGGAAGTGGTCCGGTCTCCCGAGGCCGTAAATGCACGAGACAGAGGCAACGACGATCGTGTCAGGGCGGGAGAGGAGGGACGCGGTCGCCGAGAGGCGCATCATCTCGATCTTCGGGTTGACCTGGGCGTCCTTCTCGATGTACTGGTCTTTCTGGGGTATGTAGGACTCCGGCTGGTAGTAATCGTAGTAAGAGACGAAGTACTCGACCCTGTTGTCGGGGAAGAACTCCCGGAACTCGTTCCACAGCTGCGCGGCGAGGGTCTTGTTGTGGGCGATGACGAGGGTCGGCTTCTGGACCCTCGCGATCACGTTTGCCATGGTGAACGTCTTGCCCGAACCCGTGACGCCGAGGAGCGTCTGGAAACGGTAGCCCTTCTCGATACCCGCGACGAGCTTCTCGATCGCTTCCGGCTGGGAACCCCTTGGGGGGAAATTCGCCCTGAGCGAGAACGCTGTCACCGGATCACCCTCTTGGACCTAAGGAGCCTGTGGTATGTGATCGCAAACCTGTGCGCCTCGTCCCTTATCTGCTGGAGGAGGAGCGATGCCTCGTCGTTCTTTTCAATCGCGAGGGGATACGAAGATCCCGCCACGTAGACATTCTCCTCCCTCTTCGCGAGGGCAACGAGGGGAACGTCGACGTTCAGGCCCCGTAGCCGCGCTTGGGCCGCGCGGAGCTGGGCAATACCCCCGTCGACCACGACGAGGTCGGGGAGATCCCCACCCTCCTTCAGGAGCCGGCTGTACCTCCTCTCCACGATCTCCCCTATGGCTGCAGGGTCATCCACGCCCTCCACCGTCTTGATGCGGAACCGCCTGTAATTTTTCTTATCGGGGCGGCCGTCGTGGAAACGGACCATCGATCCCACGACTTCGGTCCCCGACAGGTGGGAGACATCGAAACACTCGATCACCCTCGGCAGCACGTCGAGACCGAGCTTCTCCTGCAGCTGGACGAGCCGGAGTTCCTCGCCGAGGTGCGCGACCTCGATGTTCCTGCGGACGAGCGAGAGGAGCCGTTTCTTCGCGCCAATCTTCGGGACGGTCACCGTCACCCTGCTCCCCCTCCGGAGAGAGAGGAACTCTGCCATGTCCTCGCCGGGATCGTGCGGCAGGATGACCTCCATTGGGGGGGCGGTCTCCGAGTAGTACTGGACGAGGAACTCCTCGAGGACCTCGTCGCCCTCCTCGAAGATGAACTCCTTCTTGTCGACGACGGTACCTTTCGAGAGGGAGAAGACCATCATGTAGACCGTTCCCTCGTGCACGACGTAGTTGACGACGTCCTCGTCGACGTCCCGCCTGCGCGAGACGTCCTGCCGCTGCGAGAGGTGCTCGAGCGCGGCGATCCTGTCGCGGAGGACGATCGCGCGCTCGAAGTCGCAGGCCCGCGCGCATTCCCGCATCTCGTCCCGGAGCGCTTTGACGAGGTCAGAGGCCTGCCCCTTCAGCACCGTGGAGGCCTGTCGGACGAGGCGGGAATACTCCCCGGGCGAGATCTTGCCCCTGCAGGGCGCACTGCAGGTCCCGAGTGACGCGCGGAGGCACCCCTTCTTCCGGAGCGTCCTGCAGCTCCTCAGGCGGAATACCTTCTTCACGACGGAGAGTACCTGGTCCCTCTCCTCCGCGGAGGTGAACGGGCCGAAGTAGGTCCCTCTCCCCTCCATCTTCCGCGCGATGGTGATCCGCGGGAATTCCTCGTCGGTGAGGAGGATGTACGCGTAGCTCTTCGCGTCCCGGAGGTTGATGTTGAAGCGGGGCTGGTGCGCCTTGATGAGGCTGTTTTCAAGGACGAGTGCTTCGACCTCGTTTGCCGTGACGATGAAGTCGATGTCCGCGATCAGGCTCACCATGCGACCGATCCGCTCGCCGAGGTCGCGGCGCGAGAAGTAGCTCTGGACGCGTTTCCTCAGGTTCTTTGCCTTTCCCACGTAGATGGTCGTGCCCGCGGCATCGCGGAAGAGGTAGCAGCCGGGGAGCTCGGGGAGAGTGTCTGGACCTTTCATCGGCGCTCGAGTACTTTCCGGAGGAATTTCCCCGTGTGGCTGCGCGGGTTCTCCGCGACCTCCTCGGGGGTGCCGGTCGCGACCACGTACCCGCCGTCGTCTCCACCCTCGGGGCCGAGGTCGATGACGTAGTCCGCGGACTTGATCACGTCGAGGTTGTGCTCGATGACGACGACGGTGTTGCCCTTGTTGACGAGCTCGTTGAGCACCGCGATCAGCTTCTTCACGTCGTGGAAGTGGAGGCCCGTGGTGGGCTCGTCGAGGAGGTAGATGGTCCTCCCGGTCCCCCGCTTGGAGAGTTCCCGCGTGAGCTTTATCCTCTGGGCCTCGCCGCCGGAGAGCGTCGTCGAGCTCTGGCCGAGCTTGATGTACCCGAGCCCCACGGCGGAGAGTGTCTCGAGCTTGTGCCTGATCGAGGGGATGTGCCCGAAGAGCTCGAGGTTCTCCTCGACCGTCATGTCGAGCACCTCGGCGATGTTCCTGCCCTTGTACTTGACCTCGAGCGTCTCGCGGTTGTACCGCGTCCCCCTGCACTCCTCGCACTCGATGTACACGTCGGGGAGGAAGTTCATCTCGATTTTTATCATGCCATCGCCCTCGCAGGCCTCGCACCGCCCTCCCTTCAGGTTGAACGAGAACCTCCCCGGCTTGTAGCCCCGCGCCTTTGCTTCCTTCGTCTCCGCAAAGACCCTCCGGATCTCGTCGAAGACCTTCGTGTAGGTCGCGGGGTTGCTCCTCGGCGTCCGCCCTATCGGGCTCTGGTCGATCACGAGGACCCTGTCGATGGGCTCGTCCATAGTGAGGGACTCGTATTTCCCCGGGTTCGCGCGTGACCTCGCGAGGACCTTCTGGAGCGCGGGGTAGAGCGTGTCGTAGATCAACGTGGACTTCCCTGAACCGGAGACACCCGTGACGACCGTGAAGACGCCGAGGGGTATCTGGACGTCGATCCCCTTGAGGTTGTTCTCCCTGCAGCCCGTGATGCGGAGGAACTTTTCGCTCCTCCTCCTCTCCGCCGGGACCTCTATCTTGAGCTTGCCCGCGAGGTACTGGCCCGTGAGGGATTCGGGGTTCTTCTCTATGTCTTCCGGCGTGCCCTCCGCGACGATGTACCCGCCGTGGATCCCCGCTCCCGGCCCCATGTCGACGACCCAGTCCGCGCTCCTGATCGTGTCCTCGTCGTGTTCCACGACGATGAGGGTGTTCCCGAGGTCGCGGAGCGTGCGGAGGGTGTCGATGAGCTTCTGGTTGTCGCGCTGGTGCAAGCCGATCGAGGGCTCGTCGAGCACGTAGAGGACTCCCACGAGGTTCGATCCGATCTGGGTTGCGAGGCGAATCCTCTGGGCCTCGCCGCCGGAGAGTGTCCCCGCACTCCGGGAGAGCGTGAGATAGCCAAGGCCGACCTTCTCGAGGAACTCGAGCCGGGCGATGATCTCCTTGAGGATCTGCCGGGCGATCTCCTGTTCCTTCTCGCTCAGCGGGAGGTTCCGGAAGAACTCGATCGCCCTGCTGACCGGCATGTCGGTCACGTCCGCGATGGACTTTCCCGCGACCCTGACCGCGAGGACCTTCTCCTTCAGTCTCTTCCCCCTGCACTTCGGGCACTCGGATGTCCGCATGAACTTCTCGAGTTCCCTCTTCCTGTACTCGGACTGGGTCTGGCGGTAGAGGCGTTCGGCCTGCGGCACGAGTCCCTCCCACTCGCCCGTGTGCGACCACTGCGCGTTGCCGCTCCTCGTGTTGAGCGAGAACCGGATGCGGTCGCGCGACCCGTACATGAGGATGTCGTATTGTTCGGGCGTGAGATCCCTTATCGGCGTGAGGACAGAGAACCCGTGGTGCCGGGCAACTGCCGCGAGGTACTGGTTCCGGTACCCGTCGAGGTAGTTCCTGTAGAGGGCGACCGCCCCCTCCGCGATCGACTTCGAGGGATCGGGGATGATGAGCTCGGGGTCGAACTCCATCTTGATCCCAAGGCCATTGCACTCCTCGCACGCACCGAACGGGCTGTTGAACGAGAACATGCGCGGCTGGAGTTCCTCGAAGGTGAGGCCGCAGACCGGGCAGGCGAGGAGGGAGGAGAATATCCTCTCCTCGCCCTCGCGGGAGAGCACGACAACGAGACCCCCGGATTTCCTCAGCGCGTTCTCGCACGCCTCCACGAGCCGGGACCTGTCCCCCGTGTCCAGCCTGTCGATGACGACATCGATGTCGTGTTTTTTGTACCTCTCGAGGGGAACCTCCTCGTCGGTCCGGTGGATCTCCCCATTGATGCGCACCCTCGCGTAGCCCTCCCTGTGGAGATCCTTGAAGAGCTGCTGGTACGTCCCCTTCTTCTGCCGGACGACGGGAGCGAGGACCGTGACGGTCCCCCCGATCTCGGACTGTATCCTGTCCGCGATCTTTTCGGGGGACTGGGCCTCGATGCGGGTGCCATGCACGGGGCAGTAGGGGACACCGATCCGCGCGTAGAGGAGGCGCAGGTAGTCGTAGATTTCCGTCACCGTCCCGACGGTGCTCCTCGGGTTCCTGCTCGTGCTCTTCTGCTCGATGGAAATTGCGGGGGAGAGTCCGGTGATCGCGTCCACGTCGGGCTTGTGCATCAGGCCGAGGAACTGGCGGGCATACGCGGAGAGTGACTCGACGTACCTCCTCTGCCCCTCGGCGTAGATGGTATCGAATGCGAGTGTGGATTTCCCCGAGCCCGAGAGCCCCGTGATCACGATGAACTTGTCGCGCGGGAGTTCGACGGTGATATTCTTGAGATTGTGCTGCCGCGCGCCCCTGACGATGAGCTTCTTCATCCCGTGTCGAGAATATCATGTGGGCGCGGGACGATATAGGGATGTCCGTCGGGGTATCGGGGTGGTGAATACAGCACGGGCGTGGATAATTTCCTTGGTAAAAATTTTAAAAAATTCGAGATTTTCAATCTCTGGGACAGGAATTGCATTTTCATATGCAAGGTTTGAAACGCGTCGCGTGAATGTATTTAGCCTTTCCCGACTCACCTATTACCATTTTCCCGTAACGAAGTACCGGCGCAATTGCAAAAAGTCATCACCCCATGAAAGGATTGCAAGAAGGGATCACTCCATGAGCCGCGTCTACGTGATTGGCCACCGCCAGCCGGACACCGACAGCATCGCGAGCGCCATCGGATACGCGGAGTTCTGCAACCGTCGTGGCAACGGGGAGTTCGTTCCGGCGACGTGTGGTCCCGTTCCTGCGGAGGCTCTTTTTGCCCTCTCCACGTTCAAACTCGAACCCCCCCTTCTCATCGAGAGCGTCGAGCCGTGCGTGGGGGACATCCCGTCGTTGTTCCCTGAGAGGGCACCAGCGGGGATGCCCACGATCGATGTCGTGGCCATGATGGAACGATACGACGTGCGGAATATCCCTGTCGTGGACGAGGCCAACCGGCTCCTCGGGATAGTATCGGAACATGGACTCGCGAGGGCATACGTGACACCGAGGATTGAGTTGCCCCTCACGATCGGGCCGATACCCCTCGAAACGATTGCCCGCATCCTCAATGCGAGGGTCTGCCACGCGGGGCACGATACACTCCACGGGAACGTCTCCATCATCATCGACGCGCTCCACGTGGCACTTTCCCGTCTCTCCCCCCGCGATATCGCGATCGTCGGTGACAACGAGCCGACCCAGCTCGCGCTCATCTCCGCGGGGATCGCGGCACTCGTGATCGCCGAGGGTGCCCCCGTAGGAGAGAGGGTGTGCGAGGCAGCAAGGACGCGGGGAACGTCCATCCTCTCGACGCCCCTCGACGCGTTCTCCGTCGGCAGAATGCTCCACCTCTCCCTCCCCGCAGAGAAGGTCGTCGCCACGGACGTCCCCGTGGTATCGCCGGAGGATACCCTCGCACACGCAAAAAGGTTAGTGACAGATTCGAAGTACCGCGCGGCATGCGTCGTGGGAAAAGACGGGACCCTCCTAGGGATGATCTCGCGGAACACGTTCCTCGAGGAGGTGCAGAAGAAGGTGATACTCCTCGACCACAACGAGTTCTCCCAGGCCGTCGACGGGATCGAGTCCGCAGAGATCTTAGAGATAATCGACCACCACCGCCTCGGTGCACTCTCCACGCTCAAGCCTGTCCGGTTCCTGAACGAGCCTGTCGGTTCGACGTCCACGATCATCGCGAGGAAATTCATGGAATCCGGGAATCCTCCCACGCCCCAGACGGCTGGAATACTCCTCGCCGGCATCCTCTCGGACACACTGGTCTTGAAAATGTCCACGACGACGGGAGAGGATGTCTCAGCCGCCGAGTACCTCGCGGGAATCGCGGGGGTAGATATACGGGAGTTTGGATCAGCCCTCATCCAGAGTGGCATGAACCTCGATGGGATTCCCATTGACCAACTCCTCACGCGCGACACGAAACGTTACAGTCTTTTCGGGAAGGATGTCATCATCGCCCAGGTGATGACAGTCTCCCGGGACTACGCGCGAGAACATGCGGGAGATATACAGGCCGGACTCGAGAGGAAGCGGAAGGAAAAGGGGGTGGACCTGTACCTTGCCCTGTTCTCTGACATAATGGAAAATTGCAGCGATTTGTTTGCAGCCGGCGACATGGCCACCCTCGCGGCACTCGGTTACGCGCAGCAGCCAGTCCCGCACCCCGGTGTCATGTCCCGGAAAAAGGACTTCCTCCCCGTGTTCGGGCGCAAGCTGCGGGATTTACAGGAAGGGTAAGGATAATTATTCAACGCTCTCTCCTTCTTCTTCACTCACGATCTGCAGGTCCCACTCTTCCTCGTCGAATTCAAGTGTACCGGCCCCCTCGCAGACAGGACAGGGAATCTTTTCAGGGATTCCATTGCAGGCATCGGGTGGTATCTCGTCGTCCGAGTTTTGCAGGTCTTCTGCCTGCATGTGGAAGTACTTTTTTACCTCTTGCGACCTGAGTTCCTGGCATATCCTGAACTGCTCGTTGGGGATCTCCCCGGTTCCCCTGCAGAGTCGGCAGCGGAGGAGGATAGTCATATGACCTGCACGAGGTACTCAGGGCAGCGAGGAGGCGTTAAATTTTTCGAAAATTACCTTACACATTGTGCCGAATACCAATTGGAAAATCCGGAAGGGAAGGACGTGATGAATGAACAGTGAAAGGGGTGACACGGAGTAGCCCCGCGAGTTCATCCCTCCAGTGTTCCTTTTTCCTAATATCACCGGCATATACCCGAATTGAAGTGCATTTCCTTGGAAAATTTCCTGATAACCCCCTCTGCCCGTGTATATTCAGCGTATTCGATCCACGAAGGTTCCACGGGCACGAATCCCGGGAGGTGCGGGACTTCGTCGAACCCGGGTGAAACGACGCGGACCATGAGCCCTCCTCCTGCACGTGCCCGAACGAAAGCCTCAAGAACCCCCTCTGTTCCATTTGCATCGTTGAGTATCATCTGATCGCCCGAGGAGACTGAATAATCCACTGCGACGTGAGATCGAATGGGGTGGCGGGAAAACCCTGCCGATGCCTCCGTAGCAAATGCTCCATGCGCGATCAGGATCCTGCTCCCCGTTTCCACGAATTCGCAGAACGGCGGGTTGAATGGGGAATCATCAGGCAGGAAAGTACTTGACACGGCATTCTGTTCTGTCGTGTGTGCCGCTGCCGCGTCAAGCGCGAGGTCTTCCGTGAAGATTGTCGTCCCCATATCCTTTTCCGGATGGAATGCCACGTGGGTCACGGAAGCAATGTTACCGCGGTTGTCGCCAACGGAACTGGCACGGATGGCTCTTGCCAGTGAAGTATTCCCACGCCCGGTCTGGAGGACGGCTACGTATCCCACGATGGTGCGTATCTCTCCCGGTGGCATGGGTTCGCCCAGGATTTCGGCCAACTCGGGATCTGCAGTCCAGCCGTAGTGCGGATAGCCCTCCGCATCGAACCAGACCACGAAGATACCGCCAGTGTCAAGGGGCGGATCGTGGAGGGACGTGCTTGACTGTTCCCACTCGACCGTGTTCACGTGTGATATTACTCCCTGGCAGGAGAGGGATGTGGCCGTGTCGATGGAATCCCCAGTCATCCCGTATAAGTTGGAAATCGCTGCATTCGCAGGACTGATAGCGACCGCGATGATGGCAATCACAGTCACGGCAAAATATTGGAATAGGATAGGTGTAGTATGAATTGCTGCACAGGAGTTTCCGTGGGTGCTTATCACTTTAATGTGATCCCTCCTCACGCGATGGTAATCGCATTAAACCGAGTGCACTCGCCCCCGTCAGGATTTCTCACGCTGATCGACCAGATCCCCCTTGCGGAAGGGGGCACGTTCACATACCCTGCGATCTTTGTCGGGGGAGATATCGTGGTGACAGTGACCGGAATAGAACTCGAACCTTGGAATAATTTCGCGTATGCTCCTTTCTGGAAATTGTTCCCGATTATCGCGACATTCGTCCTCGTCCCCTTTCTCAACTTTGCGGGAGCGAACGCCGATATCACGGGCAATGGACCGCGTGAAACGAGAATATAATCCCTGCGAGTGAGGGAACTTTGGCCGCCGTTATTTCCCACAGTGAGTGTCACGGTGTAGCTTCCGGGGGATGAGTAGGTATGAACGGGATCTCTCTCACTGCTCGTTGTCCCGTCACCGAAGGTCCAGTTCCAGTTCATCGGATGATTCTGGGATGTGTCCGTGAATGTGACAGTGAGAGGAGCTCTTCCTGCGGATGGCGACGCGGTAAAATTTGCCACGGGAGGGGATTGAAGGATGGTAAAGCCGGACGGTAGGACTCCGGTCTTCCCATCGGGGTTCGTCACGACCACGTCCCGCGGTCCAGCAACGTGACCTGCAAGGAGGAAGATGCAAGAGATCTCTGATGAAGTAAGAGGAGTGACGTTCCTTGCGTGGATATCCGGTCCCCCCGGCATCGTCAGCTTCACAGAGGGCGGATTGCAAGTATCGAAATTTGCTCCCGATATGTTCACGGCGAGGAATCCGGCTGAGTCCAGACATTTGTCCGGCGTTATTCCCGTGACAATCGGGGCAGATAGGGGTGGATAAACAATTACATAATCCTGCACGGTCGTCGTATTGAGTCCGTCTGGTCCGGAGACAAGGAGGCTCACGGAATAGGTCCCTTCCTCGGAATACGTGTGAACTGGATTTTTAAGTCCTGACGCTGTATCCGTGCACCAGACATCGCTTTTCATGGATGTGTCATTCTGTCCTCCGAGAAGGACGAGCTTTCCATCCGGGAATAGAGCACAAATGTGCAAATACCTGGCAACGGGCGAGGGTATCTCATTCCTCTCGATCGACCAGTTCTCTTTCTTGTTCACAAGCCGGACCATGTCATTTATTGTTCTCCCGGAATTCTCGCCGCCCACCACGAGTATGCTCCCGTCTGGCAGAGCGACTGCACTGTGATAGCACCGCGGGAAGTAAAGAGAGACGTTCATGAGGACATATCTCGTCCAGGATCTTCCGCGATCAGCAGAGAGCCAAAGGTCTCTTGCGTATGAAGAAGAGGGGGATGAAATTCGCCCGGCGCTTATGGCAATACGACCGTCAGGGAGAACGACGCTCGCATGCCCGTAGCGAGGTGTCCAATTGGCGCTTGCGGTCTGCAGCGACCATGTAGCGCCGCCATCCTCGGAGAGCCAGACGTCGTTCTTTGGAGTTTTCCCGTCAAACCCTCCCATGAGAACGATGCATCCGTCCGGGAGCGCAACCGAGGTATGTTTCATGCGTGCAGGCCATGGAGCCTGAGGATTTTGGAGTGTCCAAGTATTCCCATTGTCAAGGGAACGCCAGGTATCGTTAAAATAGTTCTTCCCATCGTAACCCCCCATGAGGACAATACTCCCATCAGGGAGAAGGGCGGTAGAGTGAAAACCGCGGGCTGACCAGCCAGAATTTCCATTCACGAGGGTCCACGTCTTCCCCTTGTCCGCTGATTTCCATACGTCGTTCCTGTAATCACCGCCTCCCATCACGCCTCCGACGAGAATGAGGCTCCCATCCGGCATTGCCACTGCAGAGTGTCCGTATCTGGTGCCCCATGGGGTATGACAGGCTAGTTCCTTCCACTCCGCATTGGAATAGTTTTCATCTCCAAAGTACCATGCCCACGTGGCAATGTTACCGGCCGAGAGGTCTGTGAAATTAACGGTGAGTGGCGCATGACCGTGGGTAGGAGAGGCGGTGAAAGCGGCGATGGGAGTTGCATTACCTGGGAGAAAGAGGAGAGGAATGAGACAGATAACGACAATTGAGATTTCTCGTAAATTTGTCATTGAACGATTTACCTCCCAATTTGGCTTTAATAGTCCAATCGCGACGAGAACGTGGTACCTGTTGATTATCCGGTTAATCGAAAAATCAAACCTTACATTCAACCGGGAAACTTCATTAATTTTATGGAATTGTTCTTATTACCTGAACTTTACTTTCGCCGAAATAGGCGTCATCTACCATGCGGCCGCGGTACCGTCCCTAATAAGCTGTAATTTCAGATCCTGTATCCGCAGAAGATATCTGACGATTTCGAAAAACCTGTGACATCGAAATAAGGAGAACGCTCTCTCGAAATTTGAGAACTCAAAATGGGAGAATTCCCTAAAGATTTCACCAAATTATCGGGATTTTCTCCCGATTTTAAGAAGTCTTCGATAGCTTCCGCTACCAAGCTCCTTTTCGTTTGAGAGTACTCAACTGGACCAGATTGAACAAAAACGATGCAAACACGTTTTTGACATGCACCTCTCCACAGTCGTCACGAGAACGTGATCGTAGTGGAATGTCCGTTTGATCACGGCGAAGACCCGTTCAATCGCTCTCCGTATCCTGCTGATCGCACGATTTCTCCGGGTATCCTTGATACTCAATGGACAACCGCGGACTGCCCTTCTCATTGTTTTATCGATCGAGGCACGGGGTTTCACGCCGA
>JASFYI010000005.1:0-32930 GCA_030055515.1 Methanolinea sp.
GATGTCCCCGATCGAGTTCGTCATCGCCCCGGACCCGAACGTCGCCGCGAGCCCCGTAACCGTCGACGCGTGGCACAGCCGCGCGCAGTGGTCGATGTGCCGCGTCTTGAGGACGCCCCGCGCGAACTTCATCATCGCGTAGTTCTCCTCGTTGGAGACGCGGGCCGACGCGAGGCACGCGATCTCGTCGGGCTTGTACTGCTTGAACTTCTTTGCCACGAGGTCGAGCGCCTCGTCCCAGCTCGCCTCGACGAACTTCCCGTCCTTCTTGATGAGCGGGACGGTGAGGCGGTCGGGGTGGTTGATGAACTCGTGGGCATACGTGCCCTTCGGGCAGACCTTCCCCTCGTTCACCGGCGACCGGTGGTACGGCGCCGTTCCGACGACCTTCCCGTCCTTCACCACGAGGTTGAAGGAACATCCCGTCCCGCAGTAGGGACAGGTCGTCTGCACGTACTTTGCAATCATTGAGACACCTGTTTACGGTGCCCTGTGATTATCGGCAGAAAATAAAGGTATCTAAATGTTTTTTTTCTGTATATCATTTTTATTTAATTTATTTAATAAGTTAATATAATATCAATTGAATAGCGACAATGCCATGCACTTTTGCATGCATTCATTGCACCGCACTTTTTTATAAACGGTGAGTATAGACCGCCTTTTGCCCTGTTCACATGAACGCGGGCCAATGTTCCACACATCGATCGTACAATTTCATATCATTCAACCCATTTTTTTCCCATTTCCACTCCTTTTCTGGAGAGTATTATTACCCGGTTTTTCGTTTCGAAGGGGTATGGCATAGTCTATCTTGCCGACTTTTATTGTTCCTGCCAATTTGTCAAACAATGAATTGTCTTCTTTTTTCGGGGTCAATGCCGGAAATCACGAGCGGTGCACCCCTTCACACCCGGGACGATATCTCCACCGGATGCAGGAGGGATGGGATCCCCGTTGTAGTCTCATGACCCGTCCGGAAATGCAGAGAGACTCCATCGGAGATATTTAACGCGGGGCTTATCGCAATTATCACGAAATACGTGAGGAGCAGGTATCTTTGAAATAGAAGCGATTGTGAAAAACGGGAATATACCAGTATTATCTCCCGAGGGCCAGTTCGACACCCCGGTTCATGCAGTCATATGCCTCTTTCTCACGTCCCATTTTCTTTAATGTCAGGCCCTTGTTGAACCACGTCTCCGCATTCTGGGCATCAAGGCTTATTGCCCTGTCGTAACAGGAGAGTGCCTCCTCGCAGCGGCCGAGTTCAT
Organism: Methanolinea sp.; assembly: GCA_030055515.1. Classification (NCBI taxonomy): domain Archaea; kingdom Methanobacteriati; phylum Methanobacteriota; class Methanomicrobia; order Methanomicrobiales; family Methanoregulaceae; genus Methanolinea; species Methanolinea sp. The sequence continues at coordinate 1,275 of JASFYI010000005.1, forward strand.
CAAGGCTGTTCCCTTTCTCATGCCACGCTATTGCATGGTGGGGATCACTGGCAAGAACCTTCTCAATCAGCTCCAGTGCCCGCGAATGCTCACCCTTCGTTTCTGACTCGAGTGCTTCACGGAGTAAATACGCCTCATCGGGGTGAATTTGCCTCACAGTTTTTCCCGTTGGTCTCGGTTCCATTTTTCTTTTCCCTCGCTGTGACCCTGGCTTCTTCCCAGGATTGGAAAATGCTATATTAGCACCAGAAATTAACGATTTGCAAGCATAAAATGCACAAAGAGACTGAGTGGCACAAGCAGGGGCATTTTTTCGTGCATCACTGCACGGCATATGCGATAATCAGTGAACCCGGGCAGGGCACGATTTTATAAAGGGGGCCAGATATTAACACGTGTGATGAGCCAACCGACCAGGGGAGAATACCTCTGGTCTCCCCGGGGATTGCTATGAGGAACGCCTCTTCATCAGAAAATATTGAAAAAATAAAAAAACTTCTTTCTGAGAACCCTCAGGGTTTGTGTATCAATGAGGTTGCACGACTGCTTAAACGTCACCGCAATTCCGTTTCCCGCGACCTCCATGCACTCCTTGTCACGGGACAGGTCGAGGCCCATTCGTTCGGGACGACGAGAGTCTTTACCCTCGCCGCGAAAAAGGAGAGTATCTCACCACTTGATTGTATCCGCGACATGGTCATTGTTATCGATGGCAGGGGAACCGTTATCGATGCCAATGCATCCCTCCTTGCATTCCTCGGGTGCCGGAAGGATGATCTCATCGGGCACCAGGTGAGTGATTTTCCTCTCCTCTCTTTGCCACTGGAACATTCTTCAATGGGCGCCAGTCCAGGTGAATGCCAAATGATCTTTCTTTCCCCCAAGAAGGGTGGATCCCATTTTTCTCTCAAAATGCGGAGGTTTCCTGCCATTGTTGACAATGGAGAACTGGGAGAATTCATCATCATCCAGGATTGCACCGAGGTGCAGTGCCTCCAGGATGCACTTGACAGCGAAAAACAGATTAGAGAGGCATTTTCCCATGTATCTTCCCTTTTCTATATCCATTTCCTTCCCCGCGGGGAGACACTTTCGTGTAGTGACTGGTATGCATCCCGTTTCTTTCCCTCTGCTCCTCCTCCCACAGAAACAAATTTCTTCTCATTGCTGGACCCTGAAGATGCAAAAAAATTGCAATCAGTCCTTGCCTCACTCTCCCCCGAAAAGCCATCTATTACACTCACTCTTCTGACAGGAACTCCAGGAAATGCTCTATATCCCATCGAATGGAAATTCCATGCAATTTTTGACAGGGATTTGCACGTTCAGTCCATACTCGCAACAGGTGTGGACTTGTCCCTCCAGATGAGGGCTCAGGAACAGGTAAGACAAAAAGAGAGATTCGTGGCCATACTCACGAGGGCATTAGGCAATTTTCTCGACGAGCGAAACGGTGACCGGATATATACCCTCATCACTCACGATATTGGAGAGCTCATTCCCGGAGCATCTGTTGCCGCCTATTCCCTCGACCAAGAGTCCCAATCCTGTATCCTTGAAGCAGTGAGTGCGCCTGAACATCGCAGTGGCCCCTTCCCGATGCCCAACCCTGTATGGGTTGGGAGAAAGTTCTCCCTGAAGAACGACAGGACGGATTTTCTCCTTTCCCCTGAACTCACAACCGGCGACATGACGTGGACTGTTCTCACCCCGTCCTGGTTCCTGGCCGAATCTCTCCAAAATGAGAATATACCTCCCGGAGAACACCTCCCAGAGGATCCGCCGTGCTGTGCAGGGATATCATGGGGAGGGACACTCCATGGAATTGTCGAAATTTACGCTCCCAGGGAAGAGATACTTGAACAAAAATCATTTCTCGTGGAGTACCTGAAGCTTTGCGCCCTCGCCCTGCGTGAACGTCAATCCCTGCGTAAAAAAGAGTTCTCCATGGAACTTTTCGAGACGGTCGCTGCCATCTCATCCCAGCCCATCGCAATTATAGACAGGAACGGCAGGTATACCTATGTCAGCCCCCATTTTACGGATCTCTTTGGCTACACACAAGAGGACATCCCCAATGGACGAGCCTGGTTCATGCGGGCCTTTCCCGATCTCTCTCTCCAGAAGAGGGCAAGGGAATTGTGGAAACGAGACCTTGCCTCCTCCTCCCCGGGCGAGATCCGTCCCCGCCAGTTCACGGTACGGTGCAAAGACGGAGTCTTCAAGGACATCTCGTTCTTACCCATCACTCTGTCAAATGGTGACCAGCTCGTCGTTTATGAAGACCTGACACCCCGCCACGAGTCAGTTCAGATGCAGAATCTCCTTTTCCATCTTTTCGTTTCATCCCATGACGGCATATACATCACGAGCACTGACGGGAGAGTTATCTCATGGAACCCGGCCGCACAGAGGATTTATGGATACTCCTTTGAAGAGATACAGGGCCAGAGTCTCAAGATCCTAGAACCACCCCACCTTGTCGGTGAGATACACGGGATTCAGAAAAAGGCACTGGAGGGGGGTTATCTCGTCGATTTTGAGACTCAACGGGTGAGAAAGGATGGCAGGATCATCGATGTCTCCCTGACCGTATCCTCGATTAAAGGAGCAGGAGGCCAGATTGTTGGTATTTTCACAATTGTCCGAGATATTACCCTTAAAAAATCTGAGGAACGACTTCGGAATGCCGAATATCGCTACCAGGACCTAGTCAGTAGTATTAACATTGGGGTCTACCGGTCAACAGGGGACCCCGAAGGGCGTTTTGTATGGAGGAATAAATCACTCCTTGAGATGCTCGGTTTCGAATCCCTCGATCAACTGAATGGGACAGGTGTAAGCTCCCTTTTTGCAAAGGAGGGGGGAAGGGAAGAGCTCCTCGGAGAGCTCCGCAGGAATGGGTTTGTAAAGAATCGCGAAGTCCTCCTCCGGAGACGGGACGGAAGTGTCCTGCGGGTCCTTGTCACCGCCCTTGCAACGTTTCAACCCGATGGTTCCATCGCATTCATCAACGGAATCGTTGAGGATATCACGTACCTGCGTTCCCTTGAAGAAAAAATTGATTCAATTGAAAAAAAGGGGAAAAATTATTAGAGACTTTTCATTGGGGTGGACAGCAATCATTCCTTACCTATGGAAATCGCATTCGTGATCTCCATTTTATATACCCGCGTCCCGGTAGGAATCACGTGGTTTCAGCCCCCCCACAGAATCAAACTCAAAATAACGCAAAATTATCGTTCAATTAACATTTGGGCACGCTTTCTCCAATCCCGGAAAAATTCCAATTGGAAAACTTCAAAATGCAAAAATAACAGGGGGTAAACAGTGAAATTGATCGTACTCGAAGGGGAACACACATTTGAAAAACGATGCACTCCCCCATGAGAGTGGAACGATAGGCATCTTCGTGACGAGACACCGTTCCTCGAGAAGAGACCCAAATCGAGGATGTCTTCAAAACAATGAAAAATGCATTCGGTTTAAGAAAAATCCACAGGTATCCAACGAAATCTGCGAAGGAGACGGTCTTTCCGAATCTACTCGTACTCGGACTCGTTATTTCTCTGGGATTTGGCGATAAGAATCAATTACGACGGTTGGTTGAATGGGGATGTGGGGAGGGAGCTAATTGTCCATTATTCGGTCAAAAATATCATTCCCCGGATTCCCAACCCTCTCTCCGGAAATCTGCCCTGTCAGATCCCGTCGCGAACGAGCGGGCAGGTGAGGCAGTGGCCTCCCCCTCGCCCCCGCGAGAGCTCCGAGGCCTCGATTTCCACCACGTCGATCCCCGCCTCCCGGAAGTTCCGGTTCGTGTGCGTGTTCCGGTCGTAGCACACGACGCGGCCCGGGTGGATGGCGAGGACGTTGTTCCCGTCGTCCCACTGCTCCCGGGCCGCGTCGTACTCGTCGCCACCGGTCGGGATCGCGGTGAGGCTCTCTTCCCCAAGGGCGGAGCCGACAGCGGTGAGGAAGTCCCCTGCCTCCTCCACGCGGAACGGGCGGTCCCCCCCGCCGGGCTCGAGGACGAATGTCCGGAGGGCCGACGTGACCCTCGGGTACACGGTGACCACGTCCACGTCGAGCATGGAAAAGACGGTGTCGAGGTGCATGTGCGCGCGGTCGGGGGTCATCTGGGCGACGATGACCCTCTCCACGACGCCCTCCGCAAAGAGGGTGCCTGCAAGCCGCTCGATCATCGGCCCCTGCGTCCTCTCCCCCATCCCGACGAGCAGGACCCCCCTCCCCACGGGCATGATGTCCCCCCCTTCCATCGAGGGGATGCCCACAGACGGCACGGAGGTCTCCGACGGGGTCTCGATGCAGGAATACCACACCCTCGCCCCTGAGAAGAGCGGGTGGAACCGGTACACCGCGGCGATGTTCACCGCTTCAGGTTTCCGCACGGGCCAGTGCATCGGGTTGACCGTCACCCCCTCGCCTATCCATGTCGACGAATCGCGGGGGAAGAGGGAGTTGGGGAGGGGAGGGAGGATGAAGGAGTCCGGCGGTGTCGATGCGACCTGGAGCGAGGACCGCGCCATCCCCTCCATGTAGATGCACTCGAGTTCCCTCCGGGTGAGCCCCCCCGTGAGGTGCGTCGCGAGCTGTTTTGGTTCCATCTCGGAGAGGCACATCCTCACCGGCCTGCACGCGGATATTCCCACGGAAAACGGCGTGACGACCCGGTCCACCACCCATTCCCTTATTTTCTCATCCCTAAGGATGTCGACGAGGAGGTCGTGGAGATAGAGTACCCTCACGCCCTCGGCCCGGAGGACCCGCACGAACGCGTCGTGCTCTTTCTGGGCTCTCTCGACCCACGGGATGTCATCGAAGAGGAAATCGCGGCAGTTCGCGGGCGAAAGCCGCCTCATGCCGAGGTCCGGCCGGTGCACGAGGACGGCGCGGAGCCTGCCCACCTCGGAGAAGACACCGGGTCTTCCCACTGTCAGTCCCCCCCTCCCTCCCCCGGCCCGGGGACGACCTGCGTCCCCGCGTCCCCCGCGACGAGTCCCCCGATATCCGTGAGGGCGCCGATCGCGGCCCTCCTCCCGGTCGACTCCACGAAACGGCACGCGGCCTCGACCTTCGGGCCCATGGACCCGGGTTCGAACCGGAACTTCCTCAGGGTCCCGGGGGTGACCGCCCTCAGCCTCCGGGCGTCCGGCGTCTTCCAGCCGAGGTAGACGCCGTCCACGTCCGTTGCCATCACGAGGAGGTCGGCATCGACCTCGCGCGCGAGGAGTGCACTCGCGAGATCCTTGTCGATCACCGCCTCGACGCCGGTGAACCTCCGCACGCCCCCCTCACCCCGGACGACCGGGATGCCCCCGCCCCCTGCGCAGATGACGACGACACCGGCCTCTATCAGGAGCCGGATGGGAACGATCTCCACGATGCGGAGCGGGTCGGGGGAGGGGACAACCCTCCTCCAGGAATCCCCGTCTTTTTCGAACTTCCATCCCCTCTCCCGGGCGATCCTCCCGATCTCCTCCCCGTCGTAGACGGGTCCCACGAACTTCGACGGGTGGCGAAACGCAGGGTCGCGCGGGTCGACCTCGACCATCGTGAGGAGGGTCGCGCAGTGCCGGCCCGGGGGCAGCCTGTTTGCGAGTTCCTGCTCCACCATGTAGCCTATCATCCCCTCGGTCTGGGCATCGAGGACGTCGAGGGGGTAGGGCTTGAGGCGGCTGTCGCACGCGGCCTGGAGCGCGAGGAGACCGACCTGCGGCCCGTTCCCGTGCGTGACGATGACCTCGTGTTCCGCCGCGAGCGGCGCGATGCGGTCCGCCGCGAAACTCGCGTTCTCCCTCTGGACCTCCGCGGTCATCGGCTGCCCCCTCCGGAGGAGGGCGTTCCCCCCGAGAGCGATCACGATCCTCATGGCCCTGCCCCGAGATCCCTCCCGCGCGGGAGGTGGCACCACCGGGGATCTGTCCCTTTCGCTATTATCCCTTGCGCGTGCCGGCAGTGCGGGGGAGGGGCCCCGGCAGGAAGGTATATGCCCCTGCGCGCCCCAAACCCGCACGCGTGGAGGAACGTGCGTTGCGGAATGAGGAGGATCTCGCAGCCTTCCTGCAGGCCCACCCCGTCAAGGTCCGGAGACTGGCCCGTGCCTGCGGGGGCCGCTGCGAACACTGCGGGGAGTCTTTCCCCGTCGGTCACCTCTCTGTCTACGTCCTCGACCCGCCGGCGGGGACACCGTGGCCCGGGGGAGGGCGAGGAGACAGGATCCTCGTCCTCTGCCCTGCCTGCCACGCGGCATTCTCCGGGGGAAAAGTCCCGTGGGAGAGCGCCGCGGTGCTCGTTGGGCTCCGCGCGGAAGAGACGGCGCGGGCGATGGAGAAGATCCTCGGTTCCGCGCCGCGCACGTACGTCCCGCCGGGTGGCCGCGATGCCGCGGAGATATTCGACGATGCCGTGCGCGGCACCGGGCCCGACCTCTGCCTGAACGGCGGCTGAAACGGCCCTCACGGGTTACCCCTCGCGCGCCTGTACTTCCCCCCCTCCCTCTCTGCCCGTCCCCGCCGGACGAGTTCTCCGAGTGCATCCCCCACCGCGCGCCGGGAGGGTGCCATCCCGTACCGGTCCCGCAGGGCGGCGAGGATCTCGGCGGGCGCGAGGGGGTCTCTCCCCATGACGGACTCGCAGAATCCCGTGAGGTCCTCGTGGAGCGCCCACGGGTAGACTATCCACCGCCACGATTCCTCGTACAACGCGTAGTAGTCGGGGGTGAATGCCGATTTCGCCTTGTGGTGGAGGACCGCGGTCCGGACGGCCTTTGGCGACAGGCCATTCAGGTACCGGACCGCGACCTCGAGGGTCTCTCCCGTGTCTGTCACGTCGTCGACGACGAGGACGTCCATCCCCCTCACGTCAGTCGCGAGGGGGTAGCGGACGACCGCGGATTCGCGGCTTTTGGCGGCGACCCCCCAGTGCTCCACCCGGATCGAGGTGAGGGACGAGAGCATGAGGGAGTCGCAGACGATCCGGGCGGGGACGTAGCCCCCCCTCCCGATCGCGACGACGATGTCGGGGGAGAAAGAACCGCGTATTTTCTTGGCGAGGAGGCGGGAGAGTCTCACCGCCTCCCTCCACGGGACGAGTTCTACCGGGAACGAATCTTCCGCGTGCATGGTGGCCCTGTCTCGCGGGTGGGAGACGGTGCCACAACAGCCTTTCGGTCCGGTGCCGTGCGGCACCCCGCGGCTAGGCCGGACCCGCGGGATTCCCGATGAGCGACTCGAGGATCCCCGCCATCTTCTGGAGCGTGCCGTCCTCGATGAGGAGGACGATGTTCCCCTCTATCCTGTGCTCCGGGGAGTTGAGCTGGATGCGGAAGAGGATGATGTCGTTGTAGTCGACGCCCATGCCCACGATGAGGGACTGTACCATCGCGTGGAGGATGTCGGTCGCGAGGTACGGCGGCGAGGGGAGCATCACGAGGCTGAGCATCTCCGACGTCGCGTTGAGGAAAGAGGAGATCATGATGTTCCCTGCCTCGAGGAGGGCGCTCTGCCCGAGCTCGCCGAGCGACTGCCCGCTCTCCTCGCACCCGCACATGATCCCCGCGAGTTTCCTCGCCGAGTCCTGCGAGAAGTGGAGGATGAGGAAACCCCCGTGCGGGAGGTCGCCCTGGAGCTGGAAGACGATCATTGTCGCAACCTCGTCGCCGAGCACCGCGCCGAGGTCGGAGATGTCGAGGAGGTTGACCTCGGGAACGTTCATGTTGACCGTTGTCCCGATGATCTGGGAGAGGGAGGTTGCTGCGTGTGCAGCACCGATATTGGAGAGCTCCTTGAGGGCTTCCACCTGCATCGGGGTAAACCGCATATCGCACCTGCGACCGGCCTATAGAGAACTTTTGAAGAGATCTGTGCACGCGGATTAAAAAAATAGCGGTCTCCCCGGTCTCCGCGGGGACGGGAAGCCCGGCCCGGGCACCAGCGCCCCCCTTCCCGTCCCGGAAATCGGGGGATTATTCCACGGGGCAGATCTCCGGTGCGATCCTCCTCACGATGAACCCGGCACCGACGAGGAGGATGCCATACAGCACGAAGTACACGCCCACCATGTACCCAAAGAGGATGAGAGACCCGTAGAGGGGATACGCCACGAGGAGGACGGCAAAAGCGATCGAGACAATCCCGAGGAGGAACAGGCACCACCGTCCCCGCCCCTCCCTCTCGGAGAATCCCATGGCGATGTTGACCACTCCTATCGCGAGGAGGACAACGCCGAGGATTGTCGAGAGGACCGCCCCGAAGACGAGCGGGGACATGATCGCTGCCATTCCCGAGAAGAACCCCGCGATACCGAGGACGAGGAGGAGACCCGAGTGGGGATCCCCGACCCGGCTCGCGAGGGCGATGACGACCGCGAATATCGCGAGCACGAGGATGACGATCCCAAGGAGGGTCACCACGACTTCCGCCGTGAGCTTTGGGAACGCGAAGAACATGATACCAAAGGCAATTGACATGATCCCCGTCAGGACGTAGGTGGACCACTTCATCCTGCAGATCGATTCCTCAAGGGAGACCTCGGCCATGGGCAGGCACCTCACCACCACTCTCTGCCGTGGTTGCCTTAACCTTATGGGAGCCTGGGGGATGCCCCCGCGGGCCCCCGGCCCCACTCCACCTTCTCTCCCCCTTTCCATCCCCCTTCCTACATATACCAGTCCCCGCGAAAATACAGTGCATGCACCGGATCGTCAACTGGAACGAGCTGTGGAAGGCGATCTTCGCGAGCTCCCCCGGCCGCATCGAGAAGGAGAAGGACCCCGGCGTGGTCTGGGACAGGAAGGCGAGGGCGTACCAGAAGGCCACGAGGGGCGAGCAGGAATCAGCGGAGCGGGACCTTGCATACGTCCGCCTCCTCCCCACGGATACCGTCCTCGACATGGGGGCGGGGACGGGGAGACTCGCGGTCCCCATGGCACGGCGCGTCTCCCATGTCACCGCGCTCGACGCGTCGTCCGGGATGCTCTCCATCCTGCGGGAGAACATGGGGCGGGCGGGCCTCGCCAACTACACCTGCGTCCACATGAGGTGGGAGGACGTCGTCGTGGGGAGGGACATCGCGCCGCACGACGTCGTGGTCGCCGCGTTCTCCCTTGGCATCTACGACCTCGCCGCCGCGCTCGAAAAGCTCGACGCGGCTGCCCGAAGGGCGGTGTACCTCTTCTGGCACGCGGGCGAGTGGCGGGGACCCGAAGAGATGGAGCTCTACAGGGCGGTCTTCGGCGAGCTCGGCGCCGCGAGGAAGGGCTACCCCGACTACATCTTCCCGCTCAACATCCTGCACGACGCGGGGATCTATGCCTCGGTGCGGATCTACGACGCCGGGTGGGAGACGACGTATGCGTCGGTGGACGAGGCCGCGGAGAGCTGGATTGCGCTCCACTGCCCCGGGCTCAAGGACTCCACCCCGGTCCGGGAGTACTTCGCGCGGAGACTCCGGAGAAAATGGGAGGGCGGCCCGTTCGCCTACAGAGTGACACGGAGAACGGCCGTCGTCTGGTGGGAGAAACCGCAGGAGACCCGGGACAGAAAGGATACCGATTGATGCTACGGAATCGCACCGAGAATAGATGCGCACCGCCGCGTGCGGTGAGTGCCTCAGCCCGGATTTGAACCGGGGACAACCAGATCTTCAGTCTGGCGCTCTCCCAAGCTGAGCTACTGAGGCGGGGAAACAATATTGTCGGTCACGGCTAATAAATTATGTGTTTTTCCGGATGAACAGAGATTACCGCCAGATCCACGCGGCGGCGAGCGGGTGTGGGGGACGATGAGGTTCCCGTGGACCAGCCGGTTCCGGAAGGCCCCGGGGGATGAAATCCGGCTCCTGCTCTCGGGGAGGGAAGGGGGGGTCGTGCACCTCACGCACAACGACCTCGACGCCGTCGGCTGCGACGCCATCCACCGGAGGGCATACCCGCGGGTGACCACGCTCTTCTGCTCCGTGGGCCGGTTCCCCCGCGCGCTGGAGACGGTCTCCGGGACCCCGGGCGGGGGGAGCACCCTGAGCATAACGGACCTCGGCTACTTCCAGGGGGCAGAGTCCGTCCTGTCCCGGGTGAAGGCCGCGGGGTGGAGGGTCGAGTGGCGTGACCACCACAGGTGGACGGAGGGGGAGATCGAGAGGGTCGCTGCATCCTGCGACGTCCTCCGCGTGAGCACCGAGACCTGCGCGACCGGGTTGTGTGCCCGGGACCTCCTCCCGGATGACCCTGTCGCGCGGGAGATCGCGTCGGTCGTCTGCGACTACGACCTATGGGTCCACAAGGACCCGCGTTCCGCGGTCCTCGGCCAGATCATCCAGCGGAAGGAGAACAGGGAGTACATCCGCGACAGGCTCGTCGAGGGTGTCTTCTCCGACGAGACCATGGCCCGCATGTACCGCGAGATCCGCGAGGACATGGAGAGGGCCATCAGGAAGAGCATGCGGAAGGCGAGGGTGCACGTCGCGCGGTTCCGGATCGGATTTGCACCTCTCTACGGGTACCCGAGCGAGACCGCCGCCGCGATGCGCAGGGAACTCGGGACGGAGATGGAGGTCCTCGTCTCGCCCTCGGGGAGGTTCTCTCTCCGCTCGGTCCCGCCGGTGAGCCACATCCTCGCGAAGAGCTTCGGCGGCGGCGGCCACCCCCACGCGGCCGGCGGGAACTTCCCGTTCGGGTTCTGGGACAGGATCATCTTCCGGCTCTCGGGCAGGTGTCCCTACGCCGCGCAGTTCGTGGCGCGCGCAGAATCACTCCCTTGAGTGCGCATCCTTCCCCCTGCCGGCCCCGATTCCCTCTTTTTCCGTCACGCGGTGCGGACAGTCGACGCCTCCACGAGGCGTCTCCAGTACTCCGGGCACTTCGCCGTGCAGTACCCCGCGAGCCGGACCCTCTCTGCGTCGCACACCTCGAGGATCCTCTCCACGTCGTCACCCCCCGGGTCGAGGAGGAAGACCGTTGCGACCTCGTACTCGTCCATGAGTTCCGCGAGTCCCGCGATGTCCCGCCCCCTCACGACGATTGCCCGCTGGTACTCGAGGAGTTCCCCGAGGGTGGCACGGTCCGCCCCCTCGACGAAGAAGAGGACGCGCCTGCCCGCGAGTGCCTCCAGTTCCCCGGGGACCGCCTCCCCGCCGATGCAGACGTGCCCCCCGATCCCCCTGTCCCGCATCTCCCGGAATAATCGCCTGTACTGCTCGCAGAGGGTTGCACGCGCCTCTTCCTCGTCGCCGTAGTGCGCGTCTTCTCTTGCGACGAGGTGGGGGGCGGGGACAGCGAACCTGCAGCCGGGGGAGAGGGCCACGGCCCTCGCCGCGTCGTCCGCGAGGAGCCCCGGAGACAGCGCGAGTTCTCCCGTAATTTTCCCTCCTTCGAGGCCCTCGATCGATTCCCCGAGCCGCTTCCCGTAGAACTTCCCCCCCGCGCAGGGCAGGGAGATCCCCGCGTCCAGCTGCGGGCGGAGACTCTCCTCCACGAGGAACGACGTGAGGTCCGCTTCCCTGCCCCTCTGGTCCTCCACCCACCCCGCGAGGTCGCCTGCGTCCGGCAATCCGGGCTCTGCGCCCAGCCCGCAGGTCGGAAGGACGGTTTTCCTCACGGTGGACCCTCCCAGTTATTTATAGCATTACCATCAAAAGCATAGTGATGCAAGACAAGCCCATCCTGGTGACCTGCGGTCTCCCCTACACGAACGGGCCCTGTCACATCGGGCACCTACGCACCTACGTACCCGCGGACTTCTACGTCCGCTCCCTCCGGCGCATGGGGGAGGAAGTGGTCTTCATCTGCGGCTCCGACAACCACGGGACACCCATCGTGGTGAGTGCCGAGGAAGAGGGCGTCTCGCCGAGGCAGCTCTCCGAGCGGTACCACGCCCACTTCGAGGAGACGTTCCGGCGGATGATGGTCCACTTCGACCACTTCGGGATGACCGACGATCCCACGAACCACGAGCGGACGCAGAAGATCGTGCGGAGGCTCATCGAGAACGGCCACGTCTACTCAAAGGTCATCCAGCAGAGCTACTGCCCGAAGTGCGCGCGGTTCCTCCCCGACAGGTACGTGGAAGGGCTGTGCCCCTACTGCGGGACCCCCGCGCGCGGCGACGAGTGCGACCAGGGGTGTGGCAGGCACCTCGAGCCGGGCGAGGTCCGCGAGCCGGTCTGCATGGTCTGCAAGACGAGGGCAGAGCTCCGCGACCAGGAGCACTACTTCTTCCGCCTCGGGGCATTCAAGGAATTCCTCCTCCAATACCTCGAGGGGCTCAGGGGAACCCTCAACGCGCGGAACTACGCGCTCGGGTGGGTGAGGGAAGGGCTCCGCGACTGGTGCATCACGAGGACTCTGGACTGGGGCGTGAAGTTCCCGGGGAGGGACGACCTCGTCGTCTACGTCTGGGTCGATGCCCCCATCGGGTACATCTCGTTCACCGAGGAGTGGGCCGCGAAGGCCGGGCGGGACTGGAAGGAGCTGTGGTGTGGCGAGAACCGCGTGACGCACTTCATCGGCGGCGACATCGTGTACCACCACTGCATCTTCTGGCCCGCGCTCCTCGAGGGGGCGGGCTACGGGACACCGTACGCGATCGTCGCGAGCGGGATGGTCAAGGTGGACGACCACAAGTTCTCGAAGACGAGGGGGTACGTCGTCTGGACGAACGAGGACTACCTCGACCGCGGCCTGCCCCCCGATTACCTCCGGTACTACCTCCTCTCCTACACGAACCACACAAAGGACCTCAATTTCTCTTGGAAGGTCTTCTCGGAGAGAATCAACAACGAGCTCGTGAACACCCTCGGGAACTTCCTCTACAGGACCCTCCACTTCGCGCACAGGGAGTTTGGGGGGATCCCGGACGTCCCCGTCTCCCCCGCGATACTGGATAGGATACGGGAGGCCACCGCGAGAGTCACGGCGGCGGTAAGGGATTACGACTTCAAGGTCGCCGTGGACGAGGCGATGGCGCTCGCCGCGTTCGGGAACAACTACATCCAGGCGAACGCACCGTGGAAACTGGTGAAGTCAGACAGGGACGCCGCGTGCCGCGTGGTGAAGGACTGCCTCGTCCTCGCGCACGCGCTCTCCATCCTCTTCGAACCCGCGATCCCGGGGAAGGCCCGCGAAATCTGGGAGATGCTCGGGAACGATCGGCCGATGGAGGGTATCACCTTCGACGCGGCGGCACGCGACCTCCCCCCGCGGCCGCTCCCGGCTCCCCGCCCGGTCTTCCCGAAGATCGAGGACTCGCTCGTCCGCGAGATGGACGGGATCCTCACAGAGAGGGTCAGGAGGGCGGCCGAGCGCGCGAAGGAGGCAGCGAGGGTGCCGATCGAGGAATTCCAGCGTCTCGACATCCGGACGGGGAGGATCATCGCCGCGGAACCGGTCCCGAAGTCAAAGAAACTCCTGAAGCTCACGGTCGATCTCGGGGAGGGGACGAGGCAGGTGGTGGCGGGAATCGCGCAGTTCTACAGGCCCGAGGAGCTCGTGGGACTGAACGTCGTGGTCGTTGCCAACCTCGAGCCGGCCCGGATCTTCGGGATCGAGAGCCAGGGGATGGTCCTTGCCGCGGGCGACGAGGCGTCCCTCCTCGTCCCTCTCCGGGACGTCCCGCCCGGGACGAAGATCCGGTGAGGGACCGGGAACGCCTGCACCCTGCCCCTCACAAAGAGACCTTCTTTTCCAATGTTTTTCGCGGGGTATTCCGGACCGTCCTCCACACACCTCACCGGCGGGAAAGGACGTCCCTTGCCGCCTCGCGGACGAAGTCCACCCTTTCCTCTCCCTCCAGCCGCCTTATCTCTCCTAATCCCTCCTCGCTCCCCAGCCTGCCGAGGGCGATGACCGCTGCCTTCCGGACGTAAGGGTTCTCGTCGCGGAGCCTCCCTGCGAGCGGCCGGACCGCGCTCTGGTCCCCTATCTCCCCGAGTGCCTTTGCCGCCATGTACCGCACGTGGTCCTTTCCGTCCGCGAGGGCCGCGACGAGCGCGGCGACAGCCCCGCGGCCCTTCGCCATCCCGAGGATCTCCGCGGCCCTGTACCGGACCCTCCAGTCGGGGTCGGAGAGGAGCGGGACGACGTCGGGGACGACTTCCTCCCCGAGTCCGCCGAGCGCGGCGGCCGCCTGGGCGCGGACGCCCTTGTCGGGATCCCGGAGGGCAGAGAGGAAGATCCCCTTGAACGCGGGGTTCTTCTCCCTGCCCGCGAGGAAGAGGGCATACCGCCGCACGTGGGGATCGGGCGAGTGTACGGCCTCCCCCGCGAGGATACCGCGGGCACTCTCGAGCGGGTCGCCATGGGGGGACGGGTCCGGTTCACTTGCCATGCTGCATCACTCCCCGGAGGGGGCGAGACGCCCCCGTTCTTCCCTGCACATTCCCCGCACACCGGCGGCGACGAGCCATGTCCCAAAGCCTAGGAAAACCGCTGCCGGGAACAGAGAGATTTCAGGAGGCATTCCCGTGGCCAGGAGGGCAAGACCAAGGGACGTGACCACGGCGCCGAGTCCAACCGGGGGAATGCCGCTATTCACGTGGAAAACCGGGCATCCTCCCGCTGCATTCCCTGCCATGAGAGGAATATCCTCCTCGCGCTCCATAATACCCACTCTTTCCGCCGTGTGTATCTCCCCTCCCTCGTGATGACCGGAACGGTACGTGGGAGTCCCCCTCCTGCAAAGTGTATCGCACGATGTGGTTTATGGACGGGGGGCATCCGGGACTGTGCGCGGGCGATTCTCGTCTCCCGTTCGGAACGCGTGCGCTGGTGGGGGAGAGAGCCGCGGGAACGCGAAAACGGAAAGGTTCGTGCGGCACGACCGGCACGAGAACCCGGGTAATCGGGGAGAGAAAGCCTTTAGGATCCGCGGGGGACTCCCTCCCAAGGGGCGACATTCTTTTATCTTCCCACCCACATTACTGGTGTATCTGGTCTTCCTCTGGGAGATGGGGGTCCGAGAATGAAGTTCAGGGAAGCGTGGTTACAGATGAGGCGCGGGACGTTGATAGGTATTTTCGCGTTATTCCTCGTCGCGGGGCTCGTTGCCCCCGCGTGTGCAGCACCGGTCGCAGGATTCAAGGGAATTCCAAGTCCCGGGAGCTTGAGTAAGACGAGCGTCCTCGAGAAGCTGTATGCCATCGGGGTAACGCTGAATTCCCAGCCTTTCCCCGGCGTAAGCGTACCATCGTCCCCGGGTGCGGCGGGTCAAGGTACCGTGAGTTACTCAAACAGCGTCTCGTCGTACGCGTCGTGCCCCTCCTGCTACGGGACGTGGCAGTCGACCGTGATCACCCACTACTCGTCCGTTCCCACGTTCTATCCCGACGAGGTCCAGCCCCAGGAGAGGGACTACGGGTCCATGGTCGTGGTCGGTCCCGACGACGGGAAGAAGTACTACTTCTGGATAAAGTCCGACTTCTTCGCCCTCGATGTCGCGGACTACTACAATATGCAGTGGATTGGCCCCTCCGTCCTCCCCGTCTACTTCGACAACAACATCCTCTCGGGCACCTATTGCCTGAAGGTCACCACGTCTCCATACAGCCCCTACAGGGACGTCGTGTGGTGCGGGACTGCCGTCGTCGCACCAAACCAGACGACGACCGTGAGGGTCGCCTTCTCGGGCTGCCCGTTCGGCTGCAACTGCTGTTGAGGACACCCGCCCTTCTTTCTCTATTTCTCCCTCCTTTCCCGGTAGCGGTGTCAGACCGCCACGCAGTGCGGAGACACTCCCCACAAGGATTCCACGGGCAAAATCCGAGGGAGATAGTTACCCTGAGGATGGTATCCCGCTTGAGAAAACCCCGTGGGGAGAGCGGGGACAGTCTTCCCTCCGTTTCCACCGGTTCCCTGTGAAAGCAACCGGCAAAACGGTTCTCAATAGCCCCTCCTCTCCCTGCATAGGCAACGTTCCCCGCCAATGGGGGGGGTACTGGATGCACGAGGGCAAACGTGCCTCTTCCCGTAAATCCCTTCGGTACATCAGGCCACGAACGGGAATCTATCTCGCGCTTGGCAGGATGTCAAAAGTGCAGTTGAAACCACGAATCCCGGGTTTGAGACTGGGCTGGTAACAGGATTTCGAGATCAGCCGGAAGGGTTAATTCCCGTACTCCTGCCAAAAATTCCTGCACACGAAAAATCCGGGTAGTACATGGACGATTAAAAAAACCGAACCACGGATTTCCCGCGGTGGACGGGGTCTCCGGGTCGTGCCTTTTTTTCACCTGAAAAATGGGGGTTATCCGGAAGTGAAGCTCACTTCCTTTGCGAGCGTGAACAGCCCGCTCGCGGAGGTGACGTCACTGTATGTCACTTCGGTACCTACCGCCGTCGAGTTCCCGAGGCCCTCCTGCAGGCTCGCGGACACGTACGCGCTCGCGGACCCGACTGCACCGGTACTTGGGTCACCTTCAGTCTGGTTCACGCCCTCGATCTCGACCGCGTAGTCAAGTGACACCGGCGTGCTCGGGGAATCGGACGTGATCCTCGCGCCGCTCGACGAGGTCACCGCTGCCTCGCTCACGACCATGCTCGACCCTGCGACGACGATGTCGTTCGTCGGGGGTATCGCGTCTCCCTCGTTCACGCCCCAAACCGCGTCGCAGCAGCTCAATCCGGCAGTGCAGCCATTCGCGACCGAGGAGACGAGGATGCTCTCGGACGCGATCATCTTTCCTGTCTCCGTGCCGTCGCCGTTCGTGTCGTAGGTCATGACCTGCGTGCTCTCGAAGTTGTTGGAGTTCGCGGTCTTCGGCCCGGTGTCGAGGTTCGTGTATTTGTCGTAGGTCACCTCACCCGAGATTGCCATCACGTCCTGTTGGTAGCTGATGGTCGACTCACCCTCGCCGCAGCTCTGGTTGAGCGGGGGGTTGTCGCGCAGGTCCTGGTTGCCCTGGACGTAGACGATGTCGGTGTGGGAATAGAGGTTCCCGATCACCGACGCGGACGTGAGCGTCGTGATCTTCGACGTCTCGTTCGTCGGGGACATGGTCCGCGCGGCGTTCGCGAGACCAGCCCCCACCGCGAGGAAAACTATCAATATCGCAAAGTAGGCCTGTATCCTCTTTCTCATGATGCCACCTTGATTCGCATGGGACTGCGAACTCAAGGGTAGTGTACCTGCTGGAAGTATTTATAATTTCTGTCTGATTCCACTCATTTTCTTAAAAAACGCGAAATAGTAACGGTGTTCTGGATTTCTATAGATCGGAAAAATGAATGCATATTTCTTCACACAGGCACCTGCAAAAGTTCACGAGAGAGGTGAGATCGTTGTATTTGCCTCTTCGTAATAGCTCCATTTCACTTTCCGTCCACAGCCGCGAGGCATGACCGTGAGTATCATAATGGACGTGCCCCTCTTCGTACAGGCGTGGAAAGGACTTTTCGAGAGGATCTTTCCCGTCGAAAAATTTTCGGAGTCAAGAGACTGGAGGATTACCCCCACCCGTGCGGAGAACTCTCGCTGCGGGATGCTCACCGCGTACTATGGGTGCAAAAGAGAGGCAGCCGGGATGCTCGGAAGATTTTTATAAAAGGGAGCATATTGCACTGTGCTCACACATGGCACACTCTGCATGGAAGAGCGGTGGAGAACGAACGCACGGCGTCGATGCACTCGTCCGCTCACTCGAGGCTCCAAGCGTCGATGAACGGTGGAACGCAGCGCGTTCCCTCGGTGCAAGGGGAGAAGAGGCAGTGGATGCACTTATAAGGACACTGTACCACGATGACCCGCAGGTCCGCCTCCTCGCCGCGTGGGCGCTCGGGAACACGGGGAGCGAGAAGGCCATCCCCTACCTCGAGCGGATGCTCGAGGACGAAGATCCGTGTGCCCAGCTGGCTGTCGAGTGCGCGTTGCAGCGCATCCGGAGAACAGGTACTGCGAAATAGGATATCGGCCGACGGACCGTCGATGAAAGGCAGGACGGTGCGGATACTCGGTGCGCCGTTCACCCTGCAAAATACGCAATCGTGCGGATGGTGGTCCCCCGGGTACGAAAAAGTCCCGCATGTCGACCGGCTTGCGCATTTCCCCCACACTGCAAAATGACAGAGCAGACATTTCCACGAGGTTACGCGAAATTGGTCCCAGGACATAAAGACACGAAAAAGAGTGGATACAGATTGTGCCTTTCTCGTTCCCACGCAGGGTATCCGCAAAGGCAGGGCACGCGTGGGGAGATGGATCAGGACAGGGAAAAACCGAGGTGGATTTTCCGGTGGAAACATCCATCGTTATCCCGTTATTGACACCTTTATTAAAAGCCACGGAAAGACCGTGCCGCGCCCTGTCCCAGACAAGATACATGGAACCTGAATAATTCGGGAAAACGTGGACGCCCAGGTCGGAATTTGAATCCGAGTCGTCGGCGTGACAGGCCGACATGATAGGCCGCTACACCACCTGGGCACATTTCTTCGCGCAACGTGTGGAGATCCCGCCTCCCGGATTCGAACCGGGGACATCGCGGTAGCCGCGCAATTGCCGGAACCGGCAGATCATACTACAGCCGCGCACTCTACCAGGCTGAGTTAAGGCGGGAATTGCGCTCATATTATAGGGGAAAATAAACTCTTAAACGTATCGATTCTGGGGATGCCCGGGGAAAACGGGGATATACCTTTAAGTGCTCGGGCGAGAAACCGATCTCGCATGTCCTCCAGAATAACAGATGCGGGGAATTGCCTTCTTTGTCGCTAGCAACGGACAGAGAAGGGTGACTGTTTTTGACACAACGCTCCGGGACGGCGAACAGACGCCCGGGATCTCGTTCACCTTCGAACAGAAACTCGAAATCGCCCGCCACCTCTCGTCCATCGGTGTCCACACGATAGAGGCGGGATTCCCGGCCTCCTCGCAGGGCGAGAGGGAGACGGTGAAGGCGATCGCGAACCTCGGCCTCGAGGCGAAGGTCTGCGGCCTCGCCCGGTCGCGCAGGGAGGACGTGGACGCGTGCCTCGACTGCGACGTCGACATGGTCCACGTCTTCATCCCGACCTCGGAGGTCCAGCGGGTCCACACCATCAAGA
Source organism: Methanolinea sp. (assembly GCA_030055515.1). Lineage (NCBI taxonomy): Archaea > Methanobacteriati > Methanobacteriota > Methanomicrobia > Methanomicrobiales > Methanoregulaceae > Methanolinea > Methanolinea sp. The sequence goes on from JASFYI010000005.1 coordinate 20,326, forward strand.
AGAGCAAGGAGGAGGTCCTCGATATCACGGGGGAGATCGTCTCCTACGTCCGTGACCACTGCGACCTCTGCATGTTCTCCGCGATGGACGCGACGAGGACCGAGAGGGACTACCTCGTCGAGGTCTTCCGGACGGCCGCGGAGGCGGGGGCGACGATCCTGAACGTCCCGGACACGGTCGGCGTCTCGACCCCGATGGCGATGCGCGACCTCATCTCCCACCTCGCGCGGGAGATCGACTGCCCGCTCGATGTCCACTGCCACAACGACTTCGGGCTCGCCGTCGCAAACACCATCACGGCCGTCGAGGCAGGGGCCTCGCAGGTCCAGGTGACGGTCAACGGGCTCGGGGAGCGTGCGGGGAACGCGGACCTCGCCGCGACCGTGATGATCCTCGAGTCCATCTTCGGGATCTCCACGGGAATCAGGAAGGAGAAACTCGTCGAGACGTCGCGCCTCATCTCGCGGTACTCGGGGATCGCGATCCCGCCGACGTACCCCATCGTCGGGGACAACGCGTTCTCGCACGAGAGCGGGATCCACTCCCACGGCGTGATCGCGTGCGCGGCGACGTTCGAGCCCGGCATCATGACCCCCGAGATGGTGGGGCACCGCAGGCGGCTCACCCTCGGCAAGCACGTCGGGAGGCACGCCGTCCGCCAGATGCTCGAGGAAGTCCACCTTCACCCGACCGACTCCCAGCTCGACAGGATCGTGGAGAAGATCAAGTTCATCTCGGTCAAGGGCAAGAGGGTCACCGACGCCGACCTCTACGAGATCGCGGAGACCGAGATGGGCGTCAGCAACGGCCGGCGGTACATCGAGCTCGACGAGTTCGCCGTGATGACTGGCAACCACGTCATCCCGACCGCGAGCATCAAGGCACGGGTCGGGGGGGAGGAGCGGGTCTACAGCGCGACGGGGACAGGGCCGGTGGACGCGGCGATAAAGGCAATCCTCGGCGTGCTCCCCGTGAGGGTCCAGCTCAAGGACTTCCACGTGGAGGCCATCTCGGGCGGGTCAGACGCGATCGGGCACGTCACGATCGCCGTCGAGGACGAGCACGGCCGGACCTTCGACGCGAGCGGCTCGGGCGACGACATCGTGCTCGCCTCCACCGAGGCGATGATAAACGCCCTCAACCTCCTCCACAGGCTGGACAGGAAGGACGAGAGCAAAAAGTGATGCGGTGACCCGGGCCACCCCGGTGGCCGAGCCCTTCAGGCGGCCCCGGGGGCAGGCCTGCCCTCGAGCGCCTGCTTCACCTGGGCCTGGAGCTGCTCGAACTTGCCCTGGAGGAGGGTCTCCTGTTTCTCGAGTGACTTGATCCGGAGCTCGAGGGTCTCAATCTTCTCGTTCAGCTTCGCGAGGACTTCCTCCTTCTTCTTCTGCATGAGGACGGACCCGACGCTCATGAAGACGGCGTTCTCGTCCGGGACGTCCTTCAGTTCCTCGGCTGCCCTCTTCGCCTCCCGGACCGTGATCTCGTACTGGCTCTTCTGCGCCCCGATTGTCTGCATCTGCTGCTGCATCTGCTGCAGCTGGGCGATCTGGTTCTGGACCTTTGGTGATATGGTGTTCATGCTCACTCTCCTCCTTCCCGCGGCGCGAACGCCTGCATCTCGTCTGCGACGCTGACCAGGCGCAGCCACATGTTGAGGGATGCACGGAGCGCGGAGATATCCCTCGCGCGGACCCTCAGCACGATCGTGCGGGAATCCTCGCACGTGCATTCCGCGCGCGACCGGGGATGCACATCTTCCGGGAACTCGGGGGCGAGTGCCCTGAAGATCGCCTCCGCGTGACGGCTCGTGATCCGGAACGTCGCCTCGTGATCCACGGGCTCTCACCCCTTCCCCCGGTCGTGCACTGTACAAGTACGCGCGGGCACTTTTAAACCAGTTGCCCCGCGCGCATCCCCGTGCACCGTGGGAAAAAGGGGGGCGGTGCCGCACGTGCCGCGGCCACGGGGAGGTCCCGGCAAAAAAAGGACGGGTATTCGGGACCGGGACCCTTTCCCTGTCACCGGGCCTTCAAGTCCTTTATCGCCGCGCCGCGTTCCTTGAAGAGGATCCGGTGCCCGCAGAAGGGACACCTGACGTTCTGCTCTATCTCGACCTTCTGCTTGCACCGGGCACACTTGTAGCTCGCTGCCATCGGGGACTCACTCCCCCGCACCCGGCGCGGTCCTGTCTATCGCGCGGAGCGCGACGCGGAGCGCGGGCGTCTGCGGGGTGTACGCACCGCCGGCGAACTTGAACCCGCACTTCCGGCAGGCCCATATCCCCGTCCCCACCCTCCTCACCGCGACTACCTCGCACCGCGGGCAGGGGTGGGTAGCCCTCGAGATCGCCTCTGTCTCTGCGACCCTCTTCCGGATGAACCGGCCGTAGCGCGGCCCGAACCGGCCCGCGCTCAGCGTGACCCTTCCCTTCGCCGCCTTCTGCTGTCCGCTGCTCATCTTCTCTTCCCCGAATCGTTCTTGGTCCTTAAATGTATGCGGTGTTCCTTCTTATACCTATTCGAGGATCTTCACCTCTCCCTGCCCCTTCGTGAGCCTGTTGACGAGCGAGTAGAAGTCACCCTGTATCCCGGCCGGGATGCGGACGATGCAGATCCACGACCCGTCCTTCTGCCACTCGTCCCGCTCGATCGTCGCGGCGGACTGGATCTCCCCAAACGCGCGGGGCGCGAACTCGGCGGGGACCTTCACCGCGATCCTCAGCTCCTCGAACTTGATCGGGAGGATGGGGCGCAGGGCCTTCACGGTCTCCTTCACGAGTTCCTCGACGCTCTTGTAGAGGTCGATGTTGACCCTCGCCTCCTCCATCGCCATCTCGATCCGCTGGGGAGGGTGGGGGAGCCCTGTCTGGGGATTCACGGCATTCCTCGCGATGAAGGCGATGACCTGGCGGCGCTTGCTCTCGATCATCTGCCTCCTCTGCTCCGCGGTGAGCTGGATCTCCCCCTTGCGGATGATCTTCGGCGCGATCTCGGAGAAATCGGTCGTCTGGAAGACTTTCTGGAGCGCCTCCTCGGATGCCTTCGTCCCCCGCGACGCGTTGGAGAAGACGTAGAGGGCTGCCACCATCTCCTCGAGCGGAACGTCCTCCCCCTGCCGGAACTTCACCGCGAGGTCCGGATCGACGAGGATCTCGAACCTCTCGCCGTGGCTCTCCAGCCTCGCGCAGACCGCCCTCTCGAGGGGTATCATCCCGCCACCCCCTACTTCTCCAGCTTCTCGACGAACGCGGAGACCTCTTCCTTGCTCATCTTCCTAAACAGGGGTCTCTCCCTCTCGATGACCCCGATCTCCACGGTATTGACGTCGAACTTGCCCTCCGTCGCGTCGTGGAGCGCCTTGATCCCGAGGACGATGCAGTCGCTGATCCCCGCATCGTAGTCGTACTCCTCCTCGAAGACCTTCATGACGGCGTTGCGGCCTATCCCTATCCCCGTCGCCTTGTACTCGAGCAGCGTCCCGCTCGGGTCGGTCTCGAACAGCCTGCTCTCCCCGTCGCTCACGCCCGCGATGAGGAGGGCTGTACCGTACGGCCGCGCACCCCCGAACTGCGTGTAGGTCTGCATGTGGTCGCCCAGCTTCTTCGCGAGGGCTTCCACGTCGATCGCCTCGTCGTAGGTGAGGCGGTGGATCTGGCACTCGATCCGGGCACGGTCGACGAGCGCCCTCGCGTCGCCGACGAGCCCCGAGGAGGCTACCCCGATGTGCTCGTCGATCTTGAATATCTTCTCTATCGAGGAGGGCTCGAGGAGCCGGGAACTGACGCGCTTGTCCACGATCAGCACGACGCCCTCGCGGCACTTGATCCCGACGGCAGTCGTTCCCCTCTTGACCGCTTCCCGGGCATATTCGACCTGGTAGAGGCGGCCGTCCGGGCTGAAGACGGTGATCGCCCGGTCATAGCCCATCTGGTATGCCTGTGGTTGCAAATTTATTCCTCCAGATCCTCGGCTGTGAGAAACAATGGTTCCTGGCTTTTAAATCCTTTTTCAAATAAATCAACCTTCTCGATCTGGTACCGGATGCACGGAAACGTCCTGCCCCCGAAGCGGGCTTCCCCGGTCTCGGTCGCGGGGCAGAACGCGCCCTCCCGCACGGCCCTCCGCAGGGCACGCAGCGTCCCGGACGTCCTGACGGGCCGCAGCGCGACTCTCTGCGACCCGACGCGGTGGACCGTCGCGAGGGCAGCGACGAGCTCCCCCTCCGTTGACCGGACGCAGCGGACGATCGCGTGGCCCGCGCCCGCGGAGATGACGGCCGGCTGGATCCGTGCCAGCCCCGCATCGCCGAAGAGGGAGGCCACGGCCTCCGCGACGGCGGCCGAGATGCTGCGGCCGTCGATCTCGGCCCACGGGGGTTCCACCCGCGAAAGGACGTACCGCTTGTTCTCCCGGAGTGTCGGGGGCAGGGGCCTCACCCGACCACCTCGACGGGACTCTCCGGGAAGAGCAGGGCCGAGACAGCCCCGAGCGCGGCCCGGACATCCTCGCGGTCGAGGCCGAAGAGGGCCCCGAGGGCCACCATCTCGCGGGGCGACCTCATCCCGAGGACCGACCGTGCCCCCGAGGAGAAGGTGAGGGAGAAACCGAACTTCCCCGCGAACCGCGCGATCTCGGCGTACCTCTGGATGGCACGCTGCCGGGCCTGCCCCCGCTCAAAGACGATGGCCGAGATGTCGATGTCCACGGCGACGCCCTTCTCCGCGGCCAGCCGGGAGAGGACGTGGTCGAAGGAGTTCCTCGGGGCCGACTGGATCCCGCGGATGATCCGGACGTGCCCCGACTGGATGAGCGCCCTGTTCCCCGCGTAGTCGGTTGCCTGCGCCGCGACGAGCGCCCGATTACCACAACTCCCGCCGCGGCCGTGCACCGAGAGCGGGATCACCTCGATCCCCGCGACGTTCCCCCCCGCGGGCACGGCCGCGACGATGCTGTCAAAACCGAGTTCGCGGGCCGTGAGCGCCATCCTCCGGAGGGAGGAGTCCCCGGCGGGATACGGGTAGACGCAGGCGTCCGTGCAGCGCATGGGAAAAGAGGTGCGGGGATAGGATCCCCCTTGGTTATTTGCCGATATTCCCGTGCGACCGGATGCTCGGCCGGGTCTTCTCGGTCCCGCGCCCGCGCCTGCGCATGCCCCTGCCCTTCATGCCCGCGCTCGTCTTGCCGCGTTCCGCGCGGCCCCGGTGGACGGGATCAGCGAGCCACGAGAGGTGCGGATCGCTCCGGATCGCGGGGTGGTGGCCGTCGACGAGGATGACCTCGTACCACTTGTGGCGCCCGTCCTGCCCGACCCAGTAGGAGTTGAGGACCTCCATGTTCGGGTACCTGCGGGACGCCCTCTCCTCTGCCATCCTCTGGAGGCTCTTTGCGGGCGTGACCCTGTTGACGCCCATCCTTATGGACCGCCGGGCCCTGACGTACCGGGACTTCCGCCTCCCCCCGCGGCGGACCTTCACCCTCACCACGACGATGCCCTGCTTTGCCTTGTACCCGAGGTTCCGGGCCCTGTCGATCCGCGTCGGCCTCTCGATCCGGACCACGCTCCCCTCGCGCCGCCACTTCTGCATCCTCTCCCAGAGGAGGTCGCCGACACCGGTCTCCTCGGGCCTCTTCCATGCCTCCCTCACGAAGGCGTACATCGAACGTGCCATTGTCGCGCACCTTCCAGGTTCGGCCCGGCGACTCCCGGGCCACATTCCTCGGCGGGACGGATCCCGCAAGACCTATATGAATCGGCGGGGGCAGACTTAAAGAGCGCGGTCGTCCTCCCCGCGGCCCCCTCCTCCCCCCTTCACCTTCTCAAGAACCCTGATGTCCGTGATCCGGGTGGAGGGGTACTGGCCGCGCCCGTCCTTCTCCGCGGACTTGACCATGTCCCAGACGGTGAGGAGGGCGACCGCAACGCCTGTGAGTGCCTCCATCTCGACGCCGGTCCTGCCGACCGAGCGGACGCGCACGGTCGCCTCGAGGGAGTCAGGGAGCTCGCGGAAGTCCACCTCGATGCTGCTCACCGGGATGGGGTGGCACATGGGGACGAGGGACGGCGTCGCCTTCACGGCGAGGACCGCCGCGACCCGGGCGGTCGCGAGGACGTTTCCCTTCACCACGGTCCCCTCGCGGATCGCGCGGAGAGTTTCGGGGCGAAGGACGATCCTCCCGGATGCCACTGCCTCCCTGTACACCTCGGGCTTCCCACCGATGTCCACCATGCGGGCCCTGCCGTCACGGACGTGCGAGAATTCACTCATGCTCTCTTCCTCCCCCGAAGAGTGCGGCGGGGATGCGCGCGCAGAGGTCCGTCGGGAGCATGCCGCCCCCCATCTCCCTCTCCGCCGCCATCCCTGCCTTCCCGTTCACGTACGCCGCGATGCACGCCGCCTCGAACGCGGGGAGGTGGCAGAGGAGTGCGCCCGCGACCCCGGCGAGGACGTCGCCCGTCCCGCCGACGGTCATGACCGGCGATCCCGTCGTGTTGAACCGGACACGCTCCCCGTCGGAGATGACGTCCACGGGACCCTTGAGGAGGACGACCCCGTCCCGCGCAGCCTCCCTGACGACCCTCGCCCTCCTGACAAGGTCTCCGGGCGGCACCTTCCCGAATGCCCTCCGGAACTCCCCCGCGTGCGGCGTGTAGATCGTCTCCCCTGCACGCGGGAGCGGGCGTCGGAGTGCGTCCGCGTCGACGACCGCCTTCTCGCATTCACTCGCGAGCGCGAGCACGACGTCGTGGCTCTGGTCCCCTAGGCCGCACCCCATGACGACGACGTCCGACTCCCCCGCGAGCTCGAGGAGGCGCGGGAGGTGTTCCCTGCCGATCACCTCCCCGGGGATGCGCTCGAAGATGAGGTCGGGGACCGGCTCGAAGACGGGCGACGCGACGCGGACGATGTCTGCGCCTGCCCGGAGGGCACCGAGTCCCGCGAGGTAGGGTGCGCCCTGGTACGGCCCGCCGCCGACCACGAGGACTTTCCCCCCCGCGCCCTTGTGGGCGGAAGGCTCCCTGCGCGGGAGGAGCGAAAGGTCGCCCGGGCCGACGGCGACCTCTGCCTCGAGGGGAATCCCGATCCCCGCGACGATCGAGCCCTCGACCTTTGCGCGGTGGAAGGCGAGGATCCGGTCGGGGATGAACCCGGGCGTCGGGACGTCCGCAGAGACCTTCAGGGCGGGCGAGAGGGACGCGAGCCGGACCATCGTCCGCGCGGGTTCCTTGGGTTCCCCTATCGCCCCGGTCCCGAGGATCGCGTCCACGATGCAGCCCGCCCCCGAGAAGAGTCTCCTTTTCGCGGTGACGTCCGCGGGGCACCGGGCGGGATAACACCTGACCGCGCAGTGCGCGAGGGCGGCAAGCTGCCGTGAACACTCCGGGGTCCTTCCCTCACCGTCGACGTAGAGGACAGAAACGTCGAGATCCTGGAGGTGCCGCGCGGCGGCGAGGCCGTCGCCCCCGTTGTTGCCCTTCCCGCAGAGGAAGAGGACGGGCTCCCTCGAGAGGGACCTCACGAACTCCGCGAGGGCATGCCCCGCTGCCTCCATAAGCTGGAGGGAGCTCACGCCGAGCGCCCTCGCGTTCCCGTCGATAGCCCTCATCCTCCCGGCGGACACGGGCCCCGTCTCGAGGAACTCCCGGTACTCGGGGCCGAACACCCGCTCCTCCCCTCTTCCGCGTTCTCCTCCGGTCATGCGATCGCCTGTAGTTCGGCCGCGGAGATAATGAATATCCCCCGGGAGGGAGGACGCGTGCCGTGCTCCACCCACCCCCGTTCCCGGCCGGAAAATCCCGCGGGATGCGCGGGGTATGGCAAAAACGAGTAGATTTTTTCTCCTCCGGCGTGGAGTAGTGATCCGATGAGTCTCCTCGATGACGCCCGCGAGGTCGCGAGGGAGATCCTCGCGCACCACGAGGTGACCGTCATCTCCCACATCGACGCGGACGGGATCGCGGGGGAGGCGATCCTCGCCCAGGCCCTCTCCCGCGCCGGGATCCCCCACAGGTCCGTCTTCGTCCGGCAGCTCGAACCCCTCACCATGACGCAGGTCCCCGCGGACGACAGCCTCAAGGTCTTCTGCGACCTCGGCGCCGGGCAGCAGAACCTCCTCCTCGAGAAGGGTCTCTCAGGGGACGAAGTGGTCATCATCGACCACCACGTGAGCCAGCCGTGCGGGAGGGACTACCTGCAGGCAAACGCGCTCCACCACGGGCACCACAAGATGAGCGCGGCGGGGGTCGCGTACCTCGTCGCGTGCGCGATGGACACGGCGAACACGGACCTCTCGAAACTCGCCGTCGTGGGCAACGTCGGGGACATGATGGCGCGCGAGGACTGCGGGCTCGTCGGTCCCGCCCGCGAGATCGCCGTCGAGGGCGCGGAGGGCGGGTGGATCGAGATCGTCCCCCGCGACCTGAACTGCTACGGGACCTCGACGCGGCCGCTCCACGTCTGCCTCGCGTTCAGCGACGACCCCTACATCCCGGGCATCTCCAACAACACGGCAGGCGCTCTCCGGTTCCTCCAGAGGCTGGGAATCGAGCTCCAGACGCCGGAGAAGAGGTGGCGCGTCTGGGAAGAGCTCCTGCCGGACGAAAAGAGGCTCGTTCTGAGTGCGCTCGCGCAGCAGCTGATGGCCTGCGGCGAACCCGTCGACCGGCTCTTCTCGGAGAGCTACCTCTTCCCCGGCGAGGTGGAGAGGACGCCGCTCCGGAACGCGCAGGAGTTCGCGACGCTCCTCAACGCGTGCGGCCGGTGGATGCGCCCCTCGGTGGGGGGTGCGATCTGCCGCGGGGACAGGGGGGAGGCCTTCCGGCAGGCAGAGCACATGCTCATGAACCACCGCGCGGTCATCCGCGACCTCCTCGAGTACATCCTCTCGCGGGGGGTGAAGGAGCTCTCCCACATCCAGTACATCCACCTCGGCGACAGGTACCCCGACACGATCGTGGGGATAGGGGCGGGGATGGCCCTCTCCCGCCTGAACCCGGAGAAGCCCATCCTCGTCATGGTGGAACTGCCCGAGGACCCGACGCAGACGAAGGCCTCGATGCGCACGACGGAGCGGGTGGTCTCGCGGGGGATCGACCTCCAGCAGGCCATGGCCATCGCCGCGGCGGAGGTCGGGGGCGCGGGGGGAGGGCACAGGATCGCGGCGGGAGCGTACATCCCGAGGGAATCGGAGGAGAGGTTTGTCGCGAGGATCGACGCGCTCGTCGGAGAGCAGCTCGCTTGCGCGCGTCAGGGCGATCGCTGACTTCCAGTTCGGGAGGGGGGCGGGGAGGGGCCTCTTCCCCGACGGCTGCACGTTCCAGTACTCGCGGACGGGCAGGATCCGGCAGGTCCTCTTCCGCGGCGAGAGGCTCGCGACCATACGTGCATCCGACGGGAGGCTCACGCTCGGGATCGCGGGGGCACGGCTGCTCATGGAGGTGCTCCCGCCCCCCGCATACAGGGTGTGCATCCTCCCCGACGTCGCGGAATTCGCGAGGGCGGGCAAGAACGTCTTCTGCAGGCACGTCGTCGCGGCCGATCCGGAGATAAGGGCGGGAGACGAGGTCATGGTCGTTTCCGGCGACGACGAGCTCTGCGCGACGGGGACGGCGGTCGTCCCCGGCGGGGACATGCCGGTAATTACATACGGTGTCGCCGTCAAAGTACGGCAGGGAGTGAGTGCGCATGCTGCCGGGAGGCATCAACCCGAGGAAGATGAAGCAGGTGATGAAGCAGCTCGGGATGCAGGTCGAGCCGATAGAGGACGTGCGTCGGATCGTGATCTCGACGGGGAAGGGTGACTACGTCTTCGATTCCGCGGAGGTCGCGGTCATGACGATGCAGGGGATCACGACGTACCAGATCACGGGCAGCCCGCGCTTCGAGCCGGCCGCGCCGGAGATCCCCGAGGAGGACGTGAGGCTCGTCGCCGAGCAGGCCGGCGTGAGCATTGAAGCCGCCCGCGAGGCCCTCGTCCAGTCGGGCGGCGACATCGCCGCGGCCATCATCCGGCTCTCGGAGCATGTTCGCACCGGGTGACCGCGTCCTCCTCGCCGGGGAGGGGAGGACGTACTTCGTCCGGGCGGGGGAGGGTTCCTTTTCGACCGACAGGGGCGTCATCGACCTCTCCCTCCTCCTCTCCGCCTCGCCCGGCGATACGATCACCACGCACACGGGGTGCGCATTCCGCGTCCTCTCCCCCCGGGCACCCGACTTCTTCTCTCGCGCTGCCCGGAGCGGGGCGCCCATGCTCCCGAAGGACATCGGCCTCGTCGTCGCGTGCACGGGCATGAACAGGAACGACCGCGTGCTCGACGCGGGGACGGGGAGCGGGATTGCCGCGATCTACTTCGGCGGGATCGCGGGCTTTGTGGAGACCTGGGAGGTCCGCCCGGAGTTCGCGCGGTCCGCCGAGAGGAACATCGCGGACGCGAAGCTTGAGAACGTCCGGGTCGTCTGCGGCGACGTCCTCGACGCGGACGGGACGTTCGACGTCGTCCACCTCGACCTCCCCGTCACTCCCGGGATCGTCCGGCACGCGTGGGACCTCCTTTCCCCCGGCGGGTACCTCGCGTGCTTCACCCCGTTCCTCGAGCAGCTCTTCACCGTCGTTGATACTGCCCGCGGGCTCTTCTCCGAGGTCACGGCGCACGAGTGCATCGGGAGGGAGATCGCGAGGGGCCCGAGGGGGACCCGCCCCTCCACCCGCGTCTGCCACACGGGGTACGTGACGGTCGCGAGGAAGTGAGAGTCGCTGCGGGGGGGAGGTTCACGCGGGATCCACCGCCTGAGGGTCAATGGCAGTCACCGCGGGCCGGCCCGCGGCACGTTCCGAAGCATCCACTCATTAAGGCCGGACGCGTCCAATCCGCCCTCGTATTGCCACGGGAGAGGGAAAGGTTCTTATGCTCCTGTCACCAAAAAGACTGGTTGATGCTGAGAGTATCAGCATGAAATGTAGGAGGAAAAAAATGAAGAAGTTCGCAATTGCGGTCATCGCACTCGCCGTCCTCGCCGTGGGAATGGCAATGGCGGTCGACCCCATCCCGCCGACTGCGGAGACGCAGGGCATCTCGACGACGACTGCGGTCACGTGCGTGGGCACTGTCACGAACACTGAGACTGTTGTCTGGACGACGAGCAACCAGGATCTCAGGAACAACCCGCCGCTGACAGAATACTGGCCAAACTATCAGCTGAACACCACGACAGGTGCTATTGAAACCGGTGATCCCAATTTCACGTGGCAGCCAGAGAGGCAGGCAGTGCTGTCCTACACCGAGTCCATCATCGCTGACAACGGCTACACCGAGTTCAACGAGATGCAGTCCGTAGACACCGGTGCAAAGACCGCGAACCAGAAGAACTTTGCATCGACCGAGCAGTTTGACTTCGTCGCGTCCGAGTCCGCGATGGGCAGGCTGACGTTCTCCGAGAGCATGCTCCTTGACCTCGCGAGCCAGGGATCCGACGCGACGGAGAGGTTCATCTGCCCGTTCGCGACCGGTGACCAGGGATACATCCCGGCGTACTGCAACGTCTACGAGATGGGCAGCTCGTTCACCGGAACCGCCGTGACTGCAATCGCGCAGGCGGGCGAGAACCACATCGCGAAGGCGGCTGACGTCCCGACGCAGCTCAGCTACTCCATCGGTCTCACCGGGCAGGGCAGCGCCGCTGCATGGTTGAACGCACACGTCATGGAGGGCAGGACCGGTGTCGTCCTCGGTGAGGATGAAGCGGAGGATGTCTTGGTAGGCGGAAAGACATATGACCGTGTCATCGTCAACCCCGACAGACGTACACTCATGGACTTCATGCAGGGCGTTGACCTCGTGTACAAGGAGAAGACCACTGCATCTGGCACCATCGCGTCCTTCAGCAAGTCCATAAGCATCCAGGACGCGGTCAGGCGCCTGTAAACCCTGCAGTCGCGGAACGAAAAAGGAGACCCCCGAGAGGGGGTTTCCGATTTTTTGTTTTTCACTCGTTTTACAGTCCTTATCAAGCGAAGCAGCCATACCCGCTGGATTTCAGGCTGAATCGCAGATCCCCAGCGTTCCCGCAACAGATCGCTCCCGTTTGCACTGTTTTCGAATGAAAGATCACCATAACAATTTTACTGGATACAAACTCACTCTACCCGTAATTCCCTGCATTATAAAGCACAGTTCGTGGGAGATATGCTTCGTGACAGGGCAGAGGTCATCACACGCGCTTCCTGCAAAAAGAATTTAATAATAATGGACAAAAGACTCATAATAAAAAGGAGATAGAGTAATGAGAAAGATATCCATTGCCTTCGGACTTACCTGCATCCTGTTCCTCTCCGGAAGTGTCACTGCGTTCCACGAGAACCTGACTCCTTCCATGGGCGGTACATACGACGAGGTCTTCCAGACCCCGGACCTCTCCCACGCGTGGTCGTCCTCGTACACTGACCCGTTCCAGCCGCTATTCGCTTCCTCGATGTGGTCTTCCTACACAGATGCTTTTGCAACTCCATCCCCAGGTTACTCTTTCGGGAGTAATACCGACGAGGTCTTCCAGACCCCGGACCTCTCCCACGCGTGGTCTTCCTCGTACACTGACCCGTTCCAGCCGC
>JASFYI010000005.1:33028-99600 GCA_030055515.1 Methanolinea sp.
GCTATTCGCTTCCTCGATGTGGTCTTCCTACACTGACGCCTTCGCAACGCCGACTCCGGGTTACTCTTTCGGGAGTAATACCGACGAGGTCTTCCAGACCCCGGACCTCTCCTACGCCTGGTCGTCCTCGTACACTGACCCGTTCCAGCCGCTATTCGCTTCCTCGATGTGGTCTTCCTACACTGACGCCTTCGCAACGCCGACTCCGGGTTACTCTTTCGGGAGTAATACCGACGAGGTCTTCCAGACCCCGGACCTCTCCTACGCCTGGTCGTCCTATGGAGATCCGTTCAAAACACCGTGAAGGCATGACCAGTGGATGAGGTATTCGCGAAAAACCACGATACCCGGAAATTATTTCAGGGAGAAGAAGAACACCTGAGTAGATAAAATATATATCCTCATTTCACCAAAATGTGGACGATTCTGGAAGGATGTGACATGAAAATAAGAAAGTGCCTCATACTCATCGGTATAATCCTGACCGTGGGTATCGCCGTTGCAGACTACATTCCTCCCTACTGCAATGCGTATGACTTTGGAAGCTCGTTTACAGGTTCGCAAGTATCGATGGTCACCACAACGAGCGAGAGGAATGTTGCATCATGTGCCGATTCCATGAAAAATGTCGATTACAGTGTTAGCCTCTCGGGAATCGGTTCTGCCTCTTCGTGGGTGAATGCGTATTCCCTCGGAGGAAAGACGGGATATACCTTCGACAAGATCAGGAACATGCTAGGATCATACTCGCCGGCATTCTGGAATCCGGATCTGGGGACAGGGACACCCGGCAATGGCTTCATGCAGGTGAACGAGCTCGCATACAGCGAGAAGACCACGGCATCGGGGATCATCCAGTCATTCAGCAAGGTAATAAGCATCCAGTGCTGATTTTTTTTCACGGAAATTATTTTTTACCTAATATTAACCTTAGAATCCGTCAATCAAAAAAATTTATGATTTGATCCTCGCCGGGAATCAATGGAGAGTGTAACACCACTCCTTGAGGATTCCAAAAAAAGCGTACCATTTTTTCATCACCAGATGAAATCCAGTCAGGATACATCTCCATTCCCCTCCTGCATGATTTTTTCAAGATCGGGCTTGTGAATGTTCCTTTCATTTTTGCGATCCCATGAAGAAATGCTCCTTTCTGCGTTTCCCACTAAAAACAAGTTTCGGAGAGATTACTCCTCAATTTCGGCTATAAAATGGTGGATTCTCCGGTGATTCATGTGTTTCGGAGATGATGTAGGAACCGGAGCCAGAATATGCGTGGACCATCACGTAGTACCTCCCGGAGCTCGGGGACTGGATGGTGATCGACTCGGAGGAGAAGCCCCTCCTCGCGCTCGCGTAGTGGTACGATGTAAGAGTCGGGTACTCCCCTCGCTTCACGTACATGTCGAAATCGGCGATGTAAGACGGCCCCGTGAGGGTGATCCTGCAATAACCGCTCGTCCCGTAGGGGATGTCGAAGTAATAGTACGCCTTCTCGCCCGTCGACGTGAAACGACCGTACTCTGTCTTCTGCGTGATCGACATCGGGACCTGGGGTGTCTGGGTTGGCAGAGTCGTCGGGGGAGTCGTGGGGCGGGTGGTCGGGGGTGTCGTGGGGGAACTGGTCGGACGCGGTGTCGGAGGGGTCGTGGTGACTGGTATGGTCGTGGGACGGGTGGTCACCGATCCGTGCGTCTCCGAGATCGTGTAGGAACCGTAGCCGGTGAAAGAATATACCATCACGTAGTACCGCCCGGGTGCAGGGTTCTGGATCGTGACCGTCTCGTAGGACGTCCCTACGTTACCACTCCCATAATCGTACGAGGTGAGAGTTGGGAGATCCCCCCTCCTCACGTAGAGGGAGAAATCGCCTCGAAGCCCTATAGGGCCTTGGAGAGTGACAGTGCAACTCGTAACACCTATGGGGATGTCAAAGGAGTAATAGGCCCTGTCTCCAGAAAAAGCGAGGTATCCTTGAACGGATTTGAGGGTGATGTCCGTTGCGGAGACCTGTGTCGGAGTTGGCTGGGTAGTCGGCGGAGTTGTGGGTGGCGTGGTCGGCGTGGGCGTCGGGGTCGGCGTGGGTGTGGGAGTTGCCACAGTGTGTGTCTCAGAGATCGTGTAGGAGCCGGAACCGGAATAAGAACGGACCATCACGTAATACCTCCCCGCGGCCGGATTCTGGATCGTGACTGTCTCATAGGAAGTTCCCCACCTGCTGCTCGCGTAGTCATACCATGACACCGTGGGGTAGTCCCCCCTCCTCACGTAGAGGTCGAAGTCCGCCCTTGACGAGGGTCCTGAAAGGGTCACAGTGCACGTCCTCGTCCCGGATGGAATATCAAAGTAATAGTATGCCTGTTGGCCGGACGTTGTGAATTGTCCCTGAACGGTCTGCATCGTGATCGGGGTGGCGGGAATCGGTGTCGGGGTCGGCTGGGTAGTCGGCGGAGGTGTGGGTGGCGTGGTCGGCGTGGGCGTCGGGGTCGGCGTGGGTGTGGGAGTTGCCACAGTGTGTGTCTCAGAGATCGTGTAGGAGCCGGAACCGGAATAAGAACGGACCATCACGTAGTACCGCCCTGCTTGGGGATTCTGGATCGTGACCGCTTCCTGGGAAGTCCCCCGCCTGCTGCTCGCGTAGTCATACCATGACACCGTGGGGTAGTCCCCCCTCCTCACGTAGAGGTCGAAGTCCGCCCCTGACGAGGGTCCTGAAAGCGTCACAGTGCACGTCCGCGTATTGGAGGGAATGTCGAAGTAGTAGTATGCCTGCTGGCCGGGGGACGTAAACCCACCCTGTATTGCCCGCAGCGTGATGGAGGTAACGGAACCGGGAGTCGGAGTCGGCTGGGTGGTGGTCGGCTGCGTCGTGGGCCTGGTCGTCGGCGTCGTGGTCGGCGCGGGTGTGGCTGTCGTGTGCGTCTCCGAGATCGTGTAGGAGCCGGAACCGGAGTACGCATAGACCATCACGTAGTACCTGCCCGCGACCGGATTCTGGATTGTGACCGTCTCCGATGCGGTCGAGCCCGTGCCCGCATAATCATACGACGAGGTCGTCGGATACTCCCCCTTCCTCACGTAGAGGTCGAAGTCCGCCCCTGACGAAGGGCCTGACAGGCTCACAGTGCACGTCCTCGTCCCGGAGGGAATGTCGAAGTAGTAGTATGCCTGCTGGTAGGGAGACGTGAACCGCCCCTGTACTGTCTGCATCGTGATTGAAATAGCACTCGGAACGAGTGGTACGAGGTCGACTTCGTTTGACGGGTCAGCATCGTAGATCTGGGGCTCGAACAGGTCTTTCCTGTTTGCGACCTGCCAGTTGTGCAATTCCCTTTTCGCGTAGTAAAACGCTTCCTCTGCCGAGATCCAGTTGTTCCTGTTCGTGTCTGCCGACGGACTATTGAATCCCTCCACTAAAAAGTACGTGAATCCCCCGTTCTGGAGGAGGTAGTATTCTGTCGAGGATTCCGTGTCCTTCGTTGCCATTAGGATGAGGAACTTCCTCATCGAGAAAGAGTCCCTCGTCGATGCATCGCTGGCCGAGGTCGTGGAGGAGGAACTCCGCATGAAATCATCTGCAAAACCATCCTCAATGCCCGCGACCTGTGATTTGACGATACCGGGGCTTCCCTTCACCATCCCACCGCTCTTGCACGAGTCAAAGATAGCGACGATGTTCTTCGCATTTATTCCGCCCAGGAGGTATGCGAGCTCGTCGTCGCTTATCTCGCTTGACCAGTCGTAACCATCCCGCGAATCGTAGGGGCAGATGTACTCGTCGTAGCCGTCACTCTCGTCACGGTCGTAGTCGGGCATTCCCGTGTTCCCGTGACCGGAGAAGTAAAAGACGACGATACTCCTCGAATTCGTCCTCGACTTGACGTAGTTTACCGTGCTGAAGATGTTTGACTTCGTCGCCTGTGCATTAGTGAGGGTCACGATGTTACTCTCCCTGAAGTTACACTTCCTCACCAGCACGTCCTTCATGTCCACGACGTCGTTTAGCGCGTAGTTCAGGCTGGGGTTGATATCCTCGTACTTGTACGTGTTTATCCCGATGAGAATGGCCCAGTTGTCTTCGTCCGCGGCACATGCAGGGAGGCAGGGGAGTGAGAACAGGAACAGGAGAACGAGAGTAAGAATTGACTTGTTGATCCCCTGCGAGCGACATGGCTTTAATTTTTTTCTTTTCGCTCCATCCGATATTGTGACTGACCCATAGGTAATTCCCTCTTTCGTTCTCCTTTGGAAAATGTGGAAAATAGAAATCACTTGATCACCTTAGTATCACTCGAATAAGGATTGCCGAAAACGCGCAATAAACATTTCCTTCACGCTTGGATACCTAATTCTAACGAGGAATACTTATATAGATCACGGGTTATGGTTATTTTGTGAGAAAAATGAAACGAGTGTGGGTTATTGCCATCTGCATACTCCTCGTGTTTTCCCTCCTCATTGTAACGTCGACTGCAGCGACCGTGAAAGTATCAAAAACTTCCGGGAGTTCGAAGAGTTTCTCGTCTTCGAAATACACGGGAAAAACGTTTTCGAAGATTACATCCTCCAAGTTTTACTCATCTCGTTTCAACTGTCCGTTCTGCGGATAGCAACGAACCCCTCCTTTTTACAGTATTCAAATTGGCTTTATCGCATCAATGCGACTGCATTACTTGAAGTCGCCCCGGATTAATGAAACTAAAAATATTCTGGGAATATCGCTCCAGTCCTGTAGGCCATATCCACTCTCCCGCGGGCATTTTTCCCGAATCACATGTCTCATGCCGGCTTGCCCTTAAACCCGGGCCAAATGTTGTTCGTTAATTTTTGCCGTCCGCTGCCTCCCGTGACCATCGGAGAACAGAATTGGTCGCGAACGGATGCATTGCCGTGACATTGCGTGGAGGAGAAAGTCTTGTCGCGACAAATTTCTCAAAACCATTCGATTATCCCCGTGTAGAAATGCACTACCATCCCACAATCCTCACTTACTTTTTTTGACCACGAGAGTATTTCCATTTCCGCGCACCTGACAATAAGTAGCCTTTTATGCCTCCAGAACCAACAGTTTCTCTATTGCTGGGAGTATCGCAATTCACTCAAAGGAGATGGTCGATGAAGATTTCGAGGTTTTTTCCTGTTCTCCTGTTCCTCTGCTTCGCGGGATATGCCCTCGCGGACGATCCCGTGGGTGCGACCCGGCAGACGCAGGGGATCACCACCGTGACCCACGTCGTCGTCTACGGGACGTTCACCGACAGCGTGGAGGCCGTCTGGGTGACGTCGAACCAGGACGTGAGGAACAATCCCCCGCTCAACGAGTACGCCGACGAGGTCACCGTGGATGGAGCGGGCAGGCTTGCCCCGACCGGAAACAGGAACTGGACACCCGAACGGCAGGCGACGATGTCCTACAGCGAACAGACACTCGCGGACAACGGGTACATAGAGTGGGACAAGACCGTGAGCCTCGACACCGGGGACAAGATCGCAAACCAGGACAACTTCAGGACGGTGACGCACTTCGACTTCGTCTCCGCCGAGGACGCGTACGGGAGGGCAACCTTCTCCGAGAGCCTCCTCCTCGATTCCGCGAGCATGGGATCGGGGGCGGGGTCACGCATGATGTGCCCGTGGGGGACCGGTGACAGCGGGTTCATCCCGGCGTACTGCAACATCGTCGAGATGGGGAGCTCGTTTACCGGCTCCCGCGTGACGATGGTCACGACAGCGGGCGAGCGCCACGTCTCTGCCTCCGCGGACGTTCCCGCCGGGATGGACTACTCCGTCAGCCTCTCGGGGGTCGGGTCTGCCGCAGCCTGGATCAACGCGCACATCATGGAGGGCAGGACGCCGTCCGTCTTTGCGAATGTCGCGAACGGCGCGGGGAGGACCGACTACGTCTTCTGGAACGGGGACATGGGGGACTACGGCTTCATGCAGGGCGTCGACCTCGTCTACAAGGAGAGGACGACCGCGTCCGGCGTCATCGCCTCGTTTGCGAAGGCGATGAGCTACCAGTCGGGCATGCGGAGGCTCTGAGTCCTCCCCCTCAATCTCCTTTTTTGCCATTTCCCGCGGGACCCTGCACTCGCAGCACACGTCTTATTAAGGATCGCCACCCAATTCCTACGAATGCAACGGAGTGCCTGCCTGTTCCTCGTTGTCCTTATTCTCGCCGCCACCCTGATCGCTGCGTGCACCACGACTCCCCCCGCCCATGTCTCCATCGAGAAGGCGAGGGAACTCGCAAAGCAGGGAGACCTCGAGGGGTCCCTTGCCGTGTACGATGCCGTCGTCGCCGCCAATGGAAACGACAGTGCCGCGTGGCGGGAGAGAGGGGAGGTCCTCCGCGCGATGGGAAGGGACGAGGAGGCGCTCCGGTCGCTCGAAAGATCCCTCGCTCTCGACCCGTCCGAGGCCGGCGCGTGGGTCGTGCTCGGGGATATTTTCCTCGGGATGAACAGGACAACCGACGCCTTCCGCGCCTACGACCGTGCCATCGTCACCGATGCGAATACAACGATGGCATGGGTCGGCGTCGGCCGCGTCTTCGCACTCGAGGGGAGGAACGAGGATGCCCGGAAGGCGTTCCTCATGGCACTCAGGACGAACAGGTCCCACGCGCCGGCCGCAAAAGCTCTCGGTGACGTCCTCGTCGCCCTCAGGGAGTATGACAACGGCCTCCGGGCATACGAAGAAGCCCTCTCGCTCGATCCCCTCTACGCGGATGCAGCCGTTGCCAAGGGTGACCTGCTCTCGCAGTTCAGGAAGTTCGAGGAGGCGCTCTCGGCCTACGACACCGCCCTTGAAGTCTCTCCCAACGACACCGCAGTCCTCGGCAGGAAGGCGTTCGTCCTCTCCGCGATGGGCCGGCACGACGACGCGATCGCCCTCTACGACAGGATGATCGCGATCTCCCCCGGGAACGCGACGTTCCTTGCGTACAAGAGTTACGCCCTCAACTCTGCCGGCCGGTTCAACGAGTCGATAGAGGCCGCTGACCGGGCAACGGCGCTCGATCCCGGAAACGCCGTCGCGTGGAACAACAAGGGTTTCGCGTTGAGCGCCCTCGGGCGGCTCGACGAGTCGCTCGCCGCGTACACGAAGGCCGTCGAGCTGGACCCGAAAAACGCCGCGGCCCTCACCAACAGGGGCTACGTCCTGCTCACCCTCGGCCGGTACGGGGACGCGGTCGCGGACTTCGACCGGGCGATCGGTCTCCAGCCGAACTACTCCGCGGCCCTCTCCTACAGGGCGCTCGCGCACCTCCGGCAGGGGCAGTTCGAGAGTGCCCTCTCGGACGCGACGCGCGCCGCGACAATTGACCCGAAGAACGCGGGGGCGTGGACCACGGGCGGGAGGGCCCTCCTCGAGAAGGGGCAGTTCCGCAACGCCACCACGTACTTCGATAGAGCCCTCCAGGCAAACCCGAACGCCCCTGACAGCTGGCTCCAGAAGGGGATCGCGCTCTTCATGGAGAGGATGTACGAGGACGCCATCACCGCATTCGACAGGGTGCTCGCCCTCGCTCCCGGGAACCTGCAGGCATGGCAGTACAAGGTCTCCTCGCTCGTCAGGCTCGGGAGGGGGGAAGAGGCTGTGCGGGTCACCGACCGTGCACTCAAGACCGACCCGTGGAACACGACCCTCCTCCTCCGGAAGGCGAGCGCGCTCGTCCTCCTGAACCGCCCGGGCGAGGCGGACCTCGCCCTCTCCCGCATCCTCGAGAAGGACCCTGAAAACTACGACGCCCTCGTGATGAGGGGCACGATCCAGCTTTCTGCCAACGATTACCTCGGCGCCATAAAGACCTTCGAGGGTCTCCAGCAGTCAGGCCGTGACACCGACGAGTCTTTCGTGTACCTCGGTATCGCGTACTACCGGTCGGGGCAGTACGAGAAAGCCCTCGCCGTGTACGACAGGCTCCTCGAGCGGTACCCCGCGAGTTCCGTCACGTGGTCCAACAGGGGCTACGCGCTCGCGAAGCTCGGGAGGATTCAGGACGCGATCAAATCCTTCGACCGCGCGCTCGCGCTCGACCCCTCGAATACCGACGCGAGGATCGGGAGGTACGAGGCGATGCGGATCCTCTGGCCTTCCTACAGGCCGTAGGGGGGATCCCCGTCCCACCGGTGCCGGAATCCCGCAATTTCTGCCGGGCGGCCGTCGACGAGGATCACCGGCTCGTCGGTCACGCGTCCGATCACGAACAGCTCCGGGATCTCCGGGAGAGGGGTGCCCGGGGGCGCGGTGAAGAGGAGCCCGTAGTCCCCCCCTCCCTCGAGGGCAAACCGCCGCGCCTCGTCCCGCGGGACCCCGAGGAGCGGGGGGATCCTCCCGGTCTCGATCGCGTACCCCCTCCCGCTCGCCTCCCGCATGTCGCCGAGCGAGGCAAGCAGCCCGTCCGACACGTCCATCATGGAGGTGACCCCCGCCTCCGCGAGTCTCCGGCCCTCGGCCACGCGGGGCCGCGGGGTGCAGAGGAACGGCCGGAACGCGGCGTACCCCTCAAGCGCCGCCTGCGCCCGCCCGGGGACCCCGACGATCCCCACGATGTCGCCGGGCCGCGCCCCCGATCTCCGGACCGGCCGGTCCGCAAAACCTACCCCTGCGCTCACGAGCGTGAGTTCCCGGTGGGCGTCGAGGTCGCCCCCCGCGAGGACCGCGCCGTGCTCCCCGCAGCAGTCGCGGGCGCCCGCGATGATCCCCGCGAGCCGCTGCGGCCGATCCAGCCCCACGGCGAGGAGGACGATTGCGGGCTGCGCGCCCATCGCGGCGATGTCGGAGAGCGTGACCGCGGCCGCCATCCACCCTATCTCGCGGTCCGTCATCCCGGCGGGAAAGTCCGTGCTCTCGTGGAGCATGTCGGTCGTCGCGACGAGGAACCGCCCGCGGTCGGGGAGGACAGCGCAGTCGTCGAGGACCGCGTCCCTCCCGATGAGGGAGGCGACGACCTCCCGCAGCGCACGCTCATCCAACCTTCTTCATCTCCCTTCCCCGCTCGGTGCGGTACTCCTCGAAGATCTTCATCAGAAGCTCTCCCTTCTTCTCGCGCTCGTACCGCTCCTGTGCCTCCCTCCACTCCCGCATGGCCTCGTGGAACTGGGAAGGGTCCGCGGCCCCTATCTTCCCCTTCACGACGGCGCGGACAGCCCGCGTGGAGAGGACCGGGACCGAGAGATCCCGCAGGATCTCCTCTACCTCGCGGAACGCCGTCTCTTCCTCCCCTGCCTCGACGAGGAGCGCCCCGATCCCCGCCTCGGCGAGTTCGCGGAGGGCAACCTTGCCGAACCCTTCCAGTTTCCGGACATAGAGGACGTCGCCCTCCCTGATCCCCATCTCCGCGACGAGGGATCGCACCCCCTCCCTTGTGAGCGAGGGGAGGATCTTGAGCGGGATCGTCTCGCCCGAGAGGAGGGCCTCGTCGAACTCCTTCATCTTCTGGATCCTCTTTAGGAGCCTCCTGTTCTCCTTCTCCCCGGTGCGGAGCTTCTTCTTCAGGTTCTCGATGATCGCGTCCCTCTTCGTGATCTCGGCGTCCGACCGGATCTTCTGGTCCCGGCGCGACCGCAGCCTCTTTAACCGGGCCTCGAGCCTCGCGATCTGGACGTCCCTCTTCCGGAGGTCTTCCTGGAGCTCGGCGACGATGGCCCGGAGCCTCTTGACCGTGCCCTCGAGGATGCGCACCCTCTCGTCCCGGGCCTCGTCCGCCCTCTCCCCCGGCTCGCCCGTCGCTTCCGCCGCGGGTGCCCCCGGGGGTGCGGGGAGCTCCCTCCCGGCCATCTCCCCGATGACCTGCTCGAGCGACTGCCCCCGCAGGATCCGCGCCCTCACCTCGTCGACGTCGAACCCCGGCGGGATCCTCTTGCCGAGGTTCTGGAACTTGTTCCGGTACGCCCTGTACGCCTCGAGCGCCGCGGCGAGGGCATCGCGCTCGTGGTCGTTCCTCGTGGAATACCCCTGCGTGAGGGCCTGCTTTGCCTCGACGCTCATGTCCGACCTCGGGGTGTAGGCGATCCCGTTGAAGGCCCTGCGGATCTTCTCCACGGAGAACGGCATCTCGCTCACGTCGGACGCGACGATGAGGGGTTTTCCGATGCGGGTGAGCGCCTCGATCACGCCCGGCATCGACATCTGGCGCGAGCTCTCGAGGTGGAGGAGGTTCCCGTCGAGGTCGAGCGCGGCGACCGCGGTCGTCGTGCCCGGGTCGATGCCCACGATGAGGTATTTTGGCCGCGCCTGGAGGGGGCGGAACCGGATCCTGTCGAGCCTTTTGCCATGGATCCGGACCTGGACGTCCGCGCCCCGGGATGCGGAGACCGGGATCTCCTCCCGCGGGGCCTGTACCGTGAAGGAGACCCTGCTGCAGCCGCCGAACGCCCGCGTCTCCCTCTTCTCGTACTTCAGCCCCGCGGAGAGGAGTGCCATCTCGATCTCCCGCGCCTTCTGCAGCACCGCCCCGTGGATCTTCCTGCAGTACCTGTTCTGGCTCCACCCCCCCTTCCCCGGCGACCTGTGCCGGGAGACGACGATCTCGCTCTCGTTCTCGAACGCGATCACCTCGCAGCCGGCGCCCATCGCCGCGACGCGCGCGATCGCCCTCGCCTCGTCGAAGGGATCGAACCTGTTGACGCTGATGTTGTACCTGCTCGCGACCTTCGGGAGCGATTCCTTCCTCTCTCCCCCCGTCACCTGGACGAGCCTGACCGAGGGGGGGAGCATCTGGAGGAACGAGAAGACGTCCCGCGCGTCCGCGGCGACCTCCTGGACGCTGTCGACCGCGAGGATGTCGGGCTTCTCCTGCGCAAGCCTCCGGAAGAGCCGGAATGCCGTCACCTCGGTCTCCTCCACGATATCGTTGCCCGAGAGGACGACGAGCGCATACCGCGGCCTCTGCGACCGCGAGCGCACCGAGCCCGTGATGACGTCGATCCCGAAGACCTTCATCCCGTCACCCTCGCGACCTCCGCGGAGACGTCCGCCGAGACACCGTACTTGCGCCCGAAGTACCGGACGATCTGGGAGATGTCGCGGGCGAGGATCTCGTCCGCGTTCGGGTGGTCCGTCGTGACCCACTGGGGCCAGTCGATCAGGACGACGCCCCTCCCGTCGAGCATCACGTTGAACTCCGAGAGGTCCGCGTGGATGACGCCGCGGGAGTACGCGGCGGTAACCTGCCCGAGGATCTCGGCGAGGACCCGGGCGGGCTCTTCCACCGCCGTCCTGTGGAGGAGAGTCCCGTCGATGTACTCCATCACGACGACGCCCCGGTTCTGGTCGACCGGGAACGGGACCCTCACGTGCGGGTGGAGCCTCCGGAGGGCCTCGTACTCGCGCTCGGCGGACGCCCTCGAGGCGAAGACCCACGGGCAGTGGGACCTCCCGGCGATGTAGTCACGCGCGACCCGGATCGACTGGAACGACCTCTGCCCCACGTGGTGGCACTTGACCGCGACACGCGAGAGGCTCACCCCCTCGTACACGACCGACTCCTTTCCCTCCCCCACGGGCGGGCCGAGGGCCGAGAGGCTCCCCCTCCGCGTGAGGGCGAGGAGGGCGAGGGCATCGTACCCGGCAAACGTGAGGCTGTACCCCTCGTAGGGGACGACGTCGTACTTCACGAGCCCCTTCTCCATCAGGGTCCCGAGCCTGTACCGCGTCTCGTTCTCGGAGAGCCCGGCCTTCTTCCGGAGCAAGTCGAGCGGGACCCACGAGTGGAATGCCATCAGCCTCTCGATCGCCTGGAGGACGCGCGCCTCGTAGGGGTGGAGCTGCCGCACCGTCTCGGCAGAAAGGGGCATATCTGCTACACAGTTTATCTATGCGCATGATAAAGGTTGATCTGAAGGCCTCCCATGCGCTGCGACAAATGCCGGCGTCCCGCGGTTTTATTCCAGCGTTACTCGGGCCTCCACCTCTGCCGCGACCACTTCATCGCGGACTTCGAGGCGAGGGCCAAGAGGACGATCCGGAAGAACCGCTGGATCGCCCCCGGCGACAGGATCGCGGTCGCGTTCTCGGGCGGGAAGGACTCCGGTGCGCTCCTCTCCTTCCTCCACAAGGTATTCTCCCCGCGGAGGGACGTATCGCTCCTCGCGATCACCGTCGACGAGGGGATCGGCGGATACAGGGACCCCGCGGTCTCGCGTGCCCGGGCCCGGGAACTCGGGATCCCGCACGTGACAGTCTCCTTCCGCGAGGAGTACGGGGTCACGGTCGATGAGATCGTCGCGAGGAAAGGGGGCGCCCACTCCTGCACGTACTGCGGCGTCCTGCGCAGGCACCTCCTCAACACCGCCGCGAGGGAGGCGGGTGCGACGAAGCTCGCGATGGGCTTCAACCTCGACGACGAGGCCCAGACAGTCCTCATGAACGTCCTGCGCGGGGACTCCGCCCGGCTCCTCCGGCCCTCCCGCGCCGTCCCCGGGCTCGTTCCGAGGATCCGGCCGTTCCTCTCGATCCCCGAGCGCGAGGTCGCCCTGTACGCCTACCTCACGACCGGGACGCTCGACGTCGGCCGCTGCCCCTACTCGGTCCACGCGCTGCGCGCGGAGGTACGGCAGATGCTCAACGCCTACGCGTGGAGACACCCCTCGGCCCGGTTCGCGCTCGTCAACCTCGGAAACGACCTTTCAGCGGCAGGGCGGGATCTTCCCGGCGGGATGAGGGTCTGCCCTGACTGCGGGGAGGTCTGCGCCGCGGCGTGCAGGAGCTGCGAGATCCTCGCGGAGGTGCGGGGTGGCAGGTGAGCGGAGGCTGTTTCCCGGGAGGCACGCCGGGCGGATCCCGCTCTCGCGGCGGGCGAAGGTCGCGGTATACATCGTTGCCTTCGCGGTCCAGATCGCCGTCTACACGGTCCTCTTCCACCACCTCTACCCCCTCCTCGAGGGAAAGCCGATCACGTGGCCGAATGCCCTCCTCTTCGTCCTCGAGACCGTGACGACCGTCGGGTACGGCGATCTCCTCCCCTTCGAGAACCAGTTCACGGTCGCCTTCACGATCCTGATGATGGCGACGGGGATCATCCAGATCTTCATGGTGATCCCCCTCCTCCTCGTCCCCCTCGTCCAGTCCCGGCTCCAGCCCGTCCCCCCGCGGCGCGTCCCGCCGGAACTGTCCGGGCACATTCTGGTCGTGGGGGCGAGCCCCACCGCGCGCGCGATCGTCGAGAGCCTCCACGTCTCCGGTCTCCCGGTCGCGATGGTCGTGGACGACGCGGAGACCGCGCTCTCTCTCGTGGAATCCGGGGAGAGGCACGTGCACGTGGTCTTCGGGGACTACCACGACCACGGGACGTGGGCGGGGGCGCGGGTGAAGTACGCCCGCGACATCGTCATCTGCGAGGACGAGGAGACGACCGCGAGCATCATCCTCGGGATACGGCCGGGGACGAGGGGCCGCGTCATCGCGGTCGTGGACAAGCTCTCCTACGGGCGGTACCTCCGGTACGCGGGTGCCGACCTCGTCCTCTCCCCAAAGCACGTGACCGGCCAGATCCTCGCCCGGCACGTGACCCTCACGTCCCACCTCGACACCCTCGTCGAGGAGACGGTCGTCGAGGGGAACGGGAGCACGCCCGGGCCGCCCGGGGGCGAGACGCTCCGCATCATCAACATCCCTGTCCTCGCGGGGTCCCCCGCGGCGGGAAAGAGGCTCGGGGACCTCGGCCTCCTCGAGCGGTTCGGGACGGAGTGCCTCCTCGTCGCGAGGAGGGGGCACTTCACCCTCTTTCCCGGCCCCGGCGAGGTCCTCGACACCTCGACGATGCTCTTCCTCCTCACCCCGACGGGGAGGATCGGCCCGATGGTCACGGAACTCTTCGTCCCCGCGGAGGAGAAGGAGTTCCTCGGGGTGATCTGCGGGTTTGGGGACGTGGGCAGGTCGGCGTACAGGGAGCTCGCGTCCCTCGGGATGGAGTGCATGGTCATCGACAGGAGACCGTACCCGGTCAACAGCGTCGTCGGGAGCGCCGAGGACGAGGCGACCCTCCGGGAGGCGAGGATAGAGGACGCGGACTTCTGCATCGTCGCCCTCAACGACGACTCGCGCAACATCCTCGCGACGCTCATGGCGCGGAACCTCAACCCCCGCCTGAGAATCCTCGCCCGCGCGAACGAGGCCGCGGCAGTCGAGAAGCTCTCCCGCGCCGGTGCAGACTACGTCGCCCTCCTCCCGCGGATCGGGGGGCAGATCATCGCCGGCGTGATCCTCGCGCCGACGGTCTACATCCTCCTCTCCCTCCCCGACGGGCAGCTCGTCGTGAGGGGACAGTTCCGGCGGGACGAGCCCTCGACGGTCGGCCGCGTGGAGCGCGAGACCGGGGTCACCGTGCTCGGGCTCGCGGGGAAGGGGGGATCGATCGTCCGACCGGGGAAGGAGACCCCCGTCTCCCCGGGGGATACGCTCATCGTGATCGGGCACCAAAAATCACTCTCGGGATTCGTGAGGTTCGTTCCCGGCGGGGTGCGGTGATGGAAAGGGCATTGGAAGACGGGTGCGTCCTCGGGAGGATCGAGCACCTCCTCCGGTACGTGTACTGGAGGAGCGGGAGCAGGGGCTACGTGGTCGGTGTCTCGGGCGGGATAGACTCCGCGGTCGCGGTGACGATGTGCTGCAGGGCGGTGGGACCGGAACGCGTCCTCGGCCTCGTCCTCCCCTCGCGCGTGACGGACCCTTCCGACATCGAGGACGCCCGGGAGGTCTGCGGGAACCTCGGCGTGGAGTGCAGGGTGATAGACATCGAGCCCGTGCTCTCCTCCTTCCGGGCGCTGCTCGGGTACCGGGACGACCCGCGCCTCCTCGGCAACCTCATGGCGCGGACGCGGATGGCGATCCTATACTACCACGCGAATCGCGAGGGGATGCTCGTCTGCGGGACGTCCAACAGGACGGAGTACATGATCGGGTACTGCACCAAGTGGGGGGACAACGCGGCAGACGTCCAGCCGCTCCTCCACCTCTACAAGACCGAGGTCATCGCGCTCGCGGAGACGATGGGAAACATCCCCGAGCGCGTGCGGCGGAAGGCGCCGACCGCGGGGCTATGGCCCGGCCAGACGGACGAGGGCGAGATAGGGCTCTCCTACCCCGAGATCGACGCCGCGCTCCGCGCGCTCGCGGAGAACGGGTGGGTCAGCCGGAACCCCGTGGAGGAACGCGTCCTCTCGATGGTGCGGGCGAGCGCCCACAAGCGCGAGCCGCCGCCGAGCCTCCTATAGCCCTGCGGGGACCCAGCGGTACCGCTCGGGATAGACGAGTGCAGAGAGGTTCCCGTCCCTCTCCTCGATCCTCTTGTACAGGGGACCTCCCGCCCACGGGGGGCGCGCGGGGCCGGGGGGCGAAAGGACCGCGGGCGGGGGGACGGCGGGGTAGCGCGGGTTCCTCTCGAGTGTCCCGCCGAGGAGCTCGTAGTACGCGGCACCCCTGTGCTCCTCGTAGTACCTGTAGTCGCTCGCAAAGCAGGACGCGACGACGTTTGCGACCACCAGGGGTTCCCCGCCGGGGTTGATGGTGACGTGCCCGTATCCGGGCGGCACGAGGACCGTATCCCCCCTCCCCGCGGGGACGAGAGCGACGGCCCCGAGGTCCTCCCTCTGGAGGAGGAAGTGGGCGGTCCCCGAGAGGACCTCGTACACCTCGGGGTACCCGGTCCCCGCCGGGTTCTCGGGGTGGTAGTGCCCCTTCGTCTTCGGGTACTCGCCGCAGAAATCACCCGGCGGGATGCACGTCACGTCGAACCGCAGGCGGTGCGCGGCGAGCCACGCCCTGTCCTCCGGCGTCCGGGCGATGTCCCTGTACATGTAGTAGGCAGGGCCGGAGAGCGGGCACGAAGGGTCCCGCAGGACCGCCCGGAGCTCGGCCATGTCCCGGACGTCGGGCCGCCCCGCGTGCGCCTTCCAGTCGTCCATCACCCGGATTTTCTCTTCCGGCGTAAATAATATGCCGCCCCGGCCGCAGCGGCGACGAGGGCGACGAGCCCCGCGACGAGGAGCGGGGAGATCCCGGCCGGGACAACCCGCACCCTCACCTTCATCGGGTCGGAGATGACGGTGTTGTCGAGCGCGTCCCGAAACCGGATCTCCGAGTCGAGGCCGTACTCCTTCTGGACCGCGCCCGCGTCCACCTTCACCTCGTACCGGGCGACCGCCCTCTGCCCGGGGGCCATGTCGCCGAGGTACGCGGAATCGTCGTTGCTCGAGAAGGGTTCCACGGCGCTGATCCGGGCCTGCGCGTCGCGCGCGACCGCGGGTCCCGTGTTCTCGTACACGACCTCGATCACGGTCTTTGCCCCCGCCCTCACCTCGGCGGGTTCCGAGACGACCGCGAACGTGATCTTCCTCCCGACCGGGACGCCGACCGTGACGGTGTCCGTGGAGACGGTGTCACCCTCGGTGCCCGTGTACCTGCAGGAGACGTCGACGGGGTACGTCCCCTCGTCCGCCTCGCGGGAGACCGAGACCCTGAACCGCACCTCGCGGGTGCTGCCCGCCGGGAAATCGCCGACGTATATGTCCGTGTCGGTCGGGACGACGGGGCTCCTGCCGTTCCGCGAGAGGTGGATCACCGCCTCCCTCGCATCCTCGGAGCCCGCGTTGCGCAGGGAGAGGGCGAGGTACCCTTCCGTCCCCGCGTGCAGGTTCTCCGCCCTCGCTCCCACGACCTCAAGCACTGCCCTCGGTTTCACCCTGACGGGGAGGGGTATCGTCACTTCCCTCTCGCGGTAGGTGTACGAGATCGCGTCGAGCCCGTACTGCTCCGCGGTCGCGAGGTAGGAGTAGCGGACGAGGAGCCCAAGCGTGTAGTTGCCCCCGGCGGCATCGGAGGGGACCTTCGCGGGGAACGAGACGGTCGCGGACTTCCCGCCCGGGATGTCGCCGGCCGCCTGCGGGTCGGCCTTCACGACGAGCGGCGAGTCCCCGGGAAGGAGGGTCGCCCGGACGAGTTTCGCCGTGTTGGGGAGGTCCTCCCTCTCGATGATCCCGGACTGGACGAACTTCATCTCGACGAGCCCCCTGTTCTCGATCGCGACCCTTATCGTCGTCTCCTCGCCGGGGGAGAACTCGTTCTTCCCCTGTATCGAGGCGGTGAGGGTCGGTTCGCCCGCCATGTACTTGACTCCCGCGAGGGCAGGGGAACACGAAACACTGAATATAACGGCCAGAAATACAACGAGCCGCAGATTCATGGGATATCACGTGTTGTCATTGCTATAACAACATTTAAGAATCTGCCCTATATAATGCTATGGAATGGCCGGGTCGCAGACATCGCCCCTCGCGCTCGCGGGGATGCTCCGCTCCCTCGGGCTCACGAAGTACGAGGCGCTCGTGTACATCGCCCTCCTGAGGGAGCCGGGTGCGACCGCGACGCGTATCCACGAGCTCGCGGGCGTCCCCCGCGCGTCCGTGTACCCCGTCCTCGATCGCCTCATCCAGAAGAACATGGTCTCCGCGTCGCTTGGGACACCCCGCCGCTTCGAGGCCGTCCCGCCCGAGACCGCGATCGACCACCTCCTCGACACCGTCGCCGCGGATGCCGCGAGGGCAAAGAAGGTGCTCTCGAGGATCTGGCAGGAGAGGGAGCAGAAGAGCGGCGGTGACCAGGACTCCATCTGGAGCATCTACGGGGCGGAGAACATCCGCGTCCGGCTCGCGGACCTCCTCCGGAATGCCTCCGCGTCGATCGACGCGGTCATCCACGGCGAGGTCGCGCCGGAGATCGCGACGGTGCTCTGCGAGAAGGCATCGTCGATCCCCGTCCGGGTCGCCACGTGGCACCCCGAGCGAATCCCCTGCCCGGGCATCAGGCTGCGTGCCCTCCCCCGCGCAGCTGAGGAGGCCGCAGCGGCCGACCTGCGGTTCTCCGGCGGGATGTACCTGATCGACTCCTCCCGGGCGATCGTCGTGCTCGTGGCGGGAGAGGACGATGCGACCGCGCTCTACTCCGAGTCGAGGGGTTTCGTCCGGTTCTTCTCGACCTACTTCGAGATCTTCTCCTCGATGGGAAAGTCGAAAGACCAGTGACCCCGTCAGTGGTCGAGGATCTCCTCCATCTCCCCCGCGTCCATGAGCCCCTTGATGGCGTAGGTCGTCACGGGGATCCCCTTCTCCTTGATGGCCGCCATCGGGTTCGTCCCGCCGAGGGCGACGATGCCCATGTACTGCGGGTCGACCGTCACGCCGAGCGCCGGCGTGTTCGGGAGCCCGACGTCGAGAACCGGCGAGAAACTGCTCCCCGAGAGCTCGTCGATGATCTCCCCCACCGCCTCCTCGGCCTCCATGTGGCACTGCCTGATGTTCGCGAGGATGTTGCCGCTCCCCTTCCGCACGATGCGTGTCACCGAGGTGATCTCCTGCGAGAGGAGGGCCTGGAGGGGGTCGATCGTCGTGTACTCGTAGAGGATGAGGTGGGTGAACCGCCGCGGGACGCGCGACTCGATCTCGACGATGCCGCCCCCGATCGGGTTGTACGGGATCCCCCTCCGGAGGAGGATGCCGTCGAGCGTCGAACTGCACACCGTGACGATCCCCGTCTGGCCCTCCGGGATTTTGAAATCGCCCGCGCTCTCCTCCGCCCCGATGAACCGCACGAGGCCGCTCACGCAGAGTCCCGCCCTGTACGTCTCCTTCATGGTGGAGATCGCATCGTCGAGGTGCGTGTCCGGGACGAGCGAGAGGTTGTACACGACGAGACCCCTCCCCTCCCGCGGGTCGTACGTGACCTGCATCGCGTACTCCTCGATGCGGGTGTGGACGAATTTGAGGGGGAGATGCATCTTTCCAAGATCTTTCGCCAGAAAACAGAAAAATTGTTCTATGAGGGGGAAAAATGTATGGTTCATGGACGAAAAGGTTCGGGAAAAGGCGAGATCGGCGATAAGGGCGATTCTCGAGACCGCAGGGTACGAGGTGAACCCCCTCGAAGATCCCTTCGACCTCGCGAGCAGGGGCGACGAGTACCTGATGGTCCTCTGCAGCGATGACCCCACCGAGATCGAGGAGTTCTCGGCGGGGAACTTCAGACTCGTGAGCGGCGGCGAGGAGATCCGCTACGAGAAACTCCTCTTCTCCCTCGCCCCGGTCACCGGCGCGCAGGGGATCACCGTGTGGGGGAGGGACGAGTTCGTCACCCTCTACGGCGAGGCGGCCCTCGCGAGGATCCTCTCGCGCCCGTTCTCTGTCCCCCTCGGCAGGGCACGCGGGGAGGGGAAGGGGACGGCTGCACCCGCGGCGGCTCGCGGGGGAGAGGAGGCCGCGATGGGGGGGGGAGAGAGCGGCATCGTCATCCCCCACCTCCCGATACGCGTCACCAAGAACGCGGCCCTCCAGATCGCGAAGATCCAAGGGACTGTCGCGCTCCGGTTCATGCCATTCTGGTACTACACGTACAGGAGTTCCGGGGAGCAGGTGTACAAGGAGCACCGCGTCCCGTTCGACGCGGAGGGAGAGGGAGCCCTCAACGCGATCAACGGCCTGAAGTTCGAGGGGGAGATGGGATCGGTCGTCGAGGAGGGGATCCCGGCCGGTGCGGAGGTCGTCCCCCCGAAGATCACGCAGGAGGAGGCGAGGGAGAAGATCCTCTCCGAGGTCGCGGAGAGCCTCACCCACCGGGTCAGGATCCGGCAGGTCGCGGGGGATGCCATCTCCTACGAGGAGAAGGTGCTCCGGCCCGACAGGAGGAACATCGAGGTGAACGTCCGGGAGGTCTACGTCCCCGTCTGGCAGGTCAGGGGCAAGAAGATCGTCGAGGTGAACGCGTTCTCCGGCGAGATCCTCTCCGTGCCGATGGACGAGGGCGTCGAGATCTTCTGATCTGCACGTTCCCATGATCGGTGTCCTCGGCGGTGGTCCCGCGGGCCGGACCGCCGCGATGAAACTCGCCCTTTCGGGCAGGGATGTGACGCTCGTCGAGCGGGCAGGCCTCGGCGGGCAGTGCCTCCACCACGGCTGCATGGTCATCTGCGCCTTAAACGACGTCGCGAGGGCGATCTCGCAGGCGAGGAACCTCGCGTCCCTCGGGATCCTCGATTCCGTCCCCACGCCGTCCTTTCCCCGGACCGTCTCGCAGATGGCCTCCGTCCAGAAGAAGATCGCGTCGGTCCTCGACGCGGAAACGAGGGGCTGTGGGGTGCACATCGTCCGCGGCGAGGGGAGGGTCGATGCCGACCGCCTCACCGTCGACGGCGAGACCCTCGAGACCTCCCACCTCGTCGTCGCGACGGGCTCCGTCCCCCGCGTCCCCTCCATCCCCGGCGTCGAGACACCCGGCGTCTACACCGCGCACACGTTCACCTCGATGCCCGACGTCCCGGACCGGCTCCTCATCGTCGGCGGCGGCGTGATGGCCGCGGAGTTCGCCTTCATCTTCCAGGAGTGGGGGTCCGAGGTCACGCTCGCGGTGCGGAGCACGTTCCTCCGCGAGGTCCCCCGGAAGCTCCGGGAGGCGGCCCGCGGGGAGCTCTTGGGGGTGGACGTGCGCGAGAACTGCACGGTGGAGCGGATCTCGGGGGAGGAGAGGGTGCGGGGAGCAGTCCTCCGCGCCGGGAACGCGGAGAGCGAGATTGCCTGCGACGCCGTGATCCTCGCGGCGGGCCTCGTCCCCAACTCGGGGATGGTCAGCGGCCTGCGGAAGGGGAAAGACGGGAGGATCGTCGTCAACCGGCGGATGGAGACGAGCGTTCCGGGCGTATATGCCTGCGGCGACGTGACGGGGTCCCCCTGCCTCACGCCGGTCGCCCGGCAGGAGGGGATCGTCGCCGCGTCGTCCATCCTCGGCGAGAACCTCGAGATGGACTACGGGGGGATCCCGCGGTCTTTTGCGCTCTCGCAGGAGTACGCGTTCGTGGAGGGAGAACCGGGCGAGGAGATGGTGGCTTTTGCGGCCCCGGGCCCCGCCGGCCCCGGGACGTTCTGGGAGGTCCCGCGGGGGCGGACGGGGATGGCAGAGGTGGTCGCCTCGCGGGAGGACGGCCGGGTCCGCGGGATCTCGGTCGCGTCCCCGGTCGGGGGGACGGTCGCGGCCTACGTCGCATTCCTGATGAGAGAGGGGATCCCTGTCCGCGACTTTTCGCGGTTCACCGAGGTCCACCCTTCATCCGACGGCGTCTCCCCCCTGATGAAGTACGCCGCGTCACGGCTCGGCGCAAGGCAGGAGAGGGAACGGGGGGACTGAAAAAGGGCAGGGCACCGAACGGCGCAGCACCCCGGCAGCCGGGCCTGGGAGACGGGGCGAAAAAGAACTATCTCTCCCCCCATCCCATCCCCACACGGGGAAGAGTATGGAGAGGGGTGAACTGCAGGCACTCTTTGGGAAGATCCCGGCGGGCATCGTGATCATCGACCCGGGGACACACGCGATCCTCGAGGTCAACCCTGCCGCGGCTTCCCTCGTCGGGAGGGAGAGGGACGAGATCGTGGGGAACGTCTGCCACCGGTTCATCTGCCCTGCCGAGAGGGGGAGGTGTCCCATCACCGACCTCGGGCAGGAGATCGACAACAGCGAGAAGGTTCTCCTCGCCTCGGACGGGAGGCAGGTCCCGATCCAGAAGACAGTGGTGAGGGCGCGAATCGGCGGGAGGGAGGTTCTCGTCGAGAGCTTCATCGACATCACCGACAGGAAGAACGCGGAGGACAGGAGGCTCGCCCTGATCGGGTACATCTCCGAGGTGGTCATGCGGGTCCGCAAACCCCTCGCGCTCGTGGAGTCAGGCCTCGCCGACATCGCGGAGAAGGCCTCGCGGGAGGCGGGGTGCAGCGAAGAGGTGAGGACAGGGCTCCTCCTCGAAGCTGCGCGGGTCCGCCAGATCGCGTCGAACCTCGCGGAGGTGGAGAGGGCGATCGCCGAGGAACGGCAGGAGATCCCCGGGGCCTACAGGGAGTTCCTCGGGTGAGGGGAGGGCGACTGCAGGTCTCCCCGCGCCCTACCCCGCGGGATTCCCCTGTCCCCCGCCTTCCCGTTCCGCAAAGAGGCCGATCGCCCCGCCGAGGATGCCTGCCGCGATCCGCATCGCCTCGATCTCCGGGCCGGGGAACTCGCGGTCCTTCGCGTCGCAGAACGCGACGATGCCGTAGAACCTGTCGCGGACGGTGAGGGAGAACAGGGCAGCCGACCTGATCCCGAGTGCGCGGGAAAACTCGCCCCCGTCCTCCGCGTGGCTGCCTGCAGTGACCGTGACGCATTCCCCCGACACGAGCGCGTGCAGCCTCTCCCCGGCGCACACCGGTTCGAGGGCGAGTGCGACCGGTTCTCTCTCCCCGCGGAGGGGAGGTATCCCCGGGCTGCACCACTCCGCGACCGGGACGATCCTCCCGTCCTCCTCCCGGTGCCGGAAGACGACGACCCGGGAGAGATCCATCGCGACACCGACCTGCTCGAGGAACGGCTCGAGGGCGTACGGCCCGAGGGTCCGCCCCGCCGTGGGGACGCCTCCCCCGAGGCGGGCGCCGCAGACCTCGCAGACCTGCCGGAGGAACCATTCCACCCCGAACCCGAGGGCGAGGAGGATCGCGTCCCTCTTCCTGATCTCCCTCTCGGCGCGGTGCCTGTAGAGTGCGATCTCGATGCAGGACCGGAGCTCCCGCTCGTTGAACGGCTTGACGATGTAGCCGTACGGCTCGGTCACCTTCGCCCGCTCGATGAGGTTCTGGTCGGAGTATGCTGTCACGAAGATGACGGGGATGTCGAGCGTGCCCTGGATCTGGCTTGCGGCGGTTATCCCGTCGATCTCCCCGGAGAGCATGATGTCCATCAGGACGATGTCGGGGACCTCCTGCCGGGCCATCTCGATGGCCTGCTCCCCGCTGCCCGCGATGCCCGCGACGGAGTACCCCATGTCCTCGAGGGTCTCCCTCAAATCCTCGGCGACGATACGCTCGTCCTCGACGACGAGGATCCGGGCCCTGCCTCCCCGCACGCTCACCCGCCTCCCGGGATGACGAGCCGGAACGCCGTCCCCCTCCCGGCCGGGAGCCGCTCGATGCTCCCGTGCAGCTGCGCGACGAGGGAGTACACGAGGCGGAGACCGAGGGTCGTGCTCCTCTCGGGGTCGAACCCCGCGGGGAGTCCGACGCCGTCGTCGGCGACCGAGAACTCGGCCCCGTCGCCCCTCCTCTCCCCCCGTACCGTCACCGTCCCCGCCATGTCGCCGGGGAACGCGTGCACGAGCGCGTTCGTGACGAGCTCGTTGATAATGAGCCCGAGGGGGATCGCCCGGCCGATGTCCATGGAGAGTGTCTCGCACGTGAAGGATAATGTCACTTTCTGTGGCCTCGTCCCGTGCGAGGCAAACGTCTGGTGCACGAGCGCCCGCAGGTAACTGCAGATGTCGATCCGCGAGAGGTCCCCGGACTGGTAGAGCTTCTCGTGGACGAGGGCCATCGCCCTGATCCTGCTCTGGGTGTCACGCAGGATCGCGCTCACCTCCGGGCTCTTCGCGGACCGGATCTGGAGGTTGAGGAGGCTGGTGATGACCTGGAGGTTGTTCTTGACCCTGTGGTGGACCTCCCGGAAGAGGAGGTCCTTCTCCCTGAGCGTCGCCTCGAGGAACTCCGTCCGGATACGCACCTGCTCTTCAAGGTCCCTCGTGAACCTCTGCTGGATGTACTCCCTCTCCACGCTGTCCGTGATGTCACGCACGATGACGAGTGCCCTCTCGTCGTCGATCGCGACCGTGCGCGCCTCGAAGTGCCGTGTCTGCCCGCCGGTGGCGAGGCTGTAGTGCATCTGCTGGAGCTGTTTTGATTCGAGCGCTGCCCTGACGATCTCCGTGAACCTCCCGGCGAGGTCCGCCGGGCACCCGGTCTCGCGGAGACGCCTGCCCACGTAGTACTCCGCGGGACGGACGAGCATTTTTCCGTCCGCGCAGTGGAACTCGTGGAACGTGCCGTCCCGCGAGATCACGAACATGAGGTCGGGCAGTGCCCTCAGGATCGCGACCATCCGGTTCAGATTCGCCGCCAGGGACTCCTGCGCTCTCTTGAGGCCGGTGATGTCCGTCCCGATCGCAACGAACGTCTCCCGCCCTTCGGGTCCCGCGCCCAGCGACCGCGTGTTCCAGAGGATCGTCTTCTGCGAGCCGTCCCTGCACGTGATGGTCGTCTCGAGGTTCTCGAAGTACTTCTTCTCCCCGACGATCTCGCGGATCTGCCGCGTGATGCGCCGGCGGTACTCCCTGTCGGGGTATATCTCCCGCCACACGTCGTTCCTCCCGAGGACTTCCCGCGCCGGGTAGCCGCTGATCCTCTCGGCCGCGGTGTTCCACTCGAGGATCTTCCCCGTGGAGTCGAGCACCATCATCCAGACGTTCACGTTCTGGAGGATGCTCTCCCGGAGCTGGAGGGTCCTCTCCACCTCCCTCCTCCCCTCGAGGATCTTCTCCGAGAGGATCGCCGTGAGCGCACCCACCGAGAGGAATGTGACGCTCCTCACAGCGGCATTCAGGAGGACGACGGTGTCGGAAGGGAAGAAAGTGGCCGTGATCCCCATGTAGACCCCGACGAGGAGGAGGACCCACTTCAGCCCCGCGGTTCTGTACCTGTACGCGACGAGGACGATGGGGATGTAGTAGAGGTGCGGGAAGACGATCGTGATCCCGAGGGTGGCAGTGTACACAGTCAGGAGGATGACTGCGAGGGAAGAGGCGAGGATCGCGGCGGTCCACTCCCCCCCGCGGCCGCTCTTTGCCCCCTGGCTTGTCGTTCAGTTCCCGTTTCACCCGCTCTTCTCCCCCTCTTGCCGCGCGGGATGGATGCACGCTCTCCCGCGGGGGTCCGGCTCTGGAGCTTTGGAGATCTCTCCCGATTTGGACCATTGCGGGATCTCTCCCCATTAACCTTTCTCTTCCCCTGCCGGTCGGCGGGACGGGGGGATGCCTGCCCTGACACCCGTGGCGGAAGAGACATGACGGGAGAGAGACGATCCTATGGGAGAGACCGGGAGGGAGGATGCTCCAGACATACCTGCTCGGGTTCGTCATCGGGCTCTCGGGCGCGCTCGTGCCGGGACCGACCCTCGTTGCGACCATCAACACGTCCGTGACCGGCGGGTGGAAGACAGGCCCCCGCGTCTCGGCCGGACATGCCCTCGTCGAGGCCGCCATCTTCGCGGCGGTCATCCTCGGGTTCAGCACGGTCTCAGGGGTGTCGGACTACGCGGGAGTGATCGGGGCAGTCGGCGGGACAGCCCTCGTCGCCTTCGGGATAATGACGATCCGGGGGGCAGAGGCCGGCGTGCCCGACGGCGAGAGCCGGAGCGTCGTCACAAACCCGTACCTCGCCGGGGTGATCACGAGCGTCTCGAACCCGTACTTCTGGCTCTGGTGGTTCTCGGTCGGGAGCGCGCTCGTGCTCGCGGCCGCCCAGCAGGCCTTCGTCTTCGCACTCGCGTTCGTCGCGGGCCACTGGTCGGCCGACTTCGGGTGGTACACCCTCGTCTCGACGGGAATCCACAAGGGGAAGAACGTCTTTGACAGGAGGATCTACGCGTGGGTGCTGCGGGGCTGCGGCGCGTTCCTCGTCCTCTTCGGGCTCATGTACCTCGCGGAGGCTCTCTCCCGGTTTTTCAGCGGCTGATTCCAAGCGACAGGGCACCTCTGGCAAAAAACAGCCAATTCCGACGGGACGAGAGGAGGGGGAGAGTCACCTTCCCCTCCACGCCACGGCCTATGGTGCGCGCCTCCACGAGCCCCGCGG
Organism: Methanolinea sp.; assembly: GCA_030055515.1. Classification (NCBI taxonomy): domain Archaea; kingdom Methanobacteriati; phylum Methanobacteriota; class Methanomicrobia; order Methanomicrobiales; family Methanoregulaceae; genus Methanolinea; species Methanolinea sp. The sequence continues at coordinate 58,720 of JASFYI010000005.1, forward strand.
CACGGTGATGAGGAACCTTGCCCCCCTCCCCGGCTCCCCCGTCTCCCTGATGGTCATCCCCGTGATGGAGAGGATCTCGCGCGAGAGGAAGAGGCCCATCCCCGTGTTCCTCCCGTATCCCCTCTCGAAGATCTTCTCCTTCTCCTCCGCGGGGATGCCCGTGCCGTCGTCCTCGCACGTGACCGCGAGTGTCTCCCCCTGCTCCGCCGCCGAGAACCGGACCGTCGTCGCGTTCCCGCCGTGCCGGACCGCGTTGTCGAGGAGGTTTGCAAACACCCTCCCGACCATGGGATCGGCGAAGACCTCGATATCGGAGGGGATCCCGTTCTCGAGGGTGACGGTCGATGCGGGGATGTCCGCCCCCGCGGCCTCGACGAGACCGCGGAGGTTCAGCCACCGCGGCGCGCTCTCCCCGACCTGCGCGCAGTCCCGCGCGAAGCGGATCGTCGCGTGGATCCTCGAGATGGCCTGCCGTGCCCTCGCGAGGAGCTCTCCCCTCTCCTCCCCGCTGCCCGCCGTCTCGAGGAGGTCGAGGATCCCGGAGAGGACGAAGACCTGGTTGTTGATGTCGTGCCTCGTCACGTTCCCGAGGAGCGCGAGCTTCCTGTGTGCCTGCCGGATTTGCGCCTCGGCCCTCTTGCGCTCCGTGATGTCGATGAGGACGATGAGGGTTGCAGGCTGTCCCCCGAAGACCACGGGGCTCCCGCTCACCCGCACCGTCTTCCTCGTCCCGTCTTTCGCGATGACCTCGATCTCGTAGGGTTCGACGGGGGATCCCCCTTCCCTCTTCTGGATATTCTCGACGATGAGTGGGTGATATTCCGGCGGAACGAAATCGAAAACGCAGCGGTCGACCATCTCCTCTGGCGAGTACCCAAACGTCCTGAGAGCCGCGGGATTCGCGTAGAGGATGTGCCCGCCCCTGTGGACGAGGATCTGTTCGGGGAGGTTCTCGAGGAGTGAGCGGTACTTCCCCTCGCTCTCGGCAAGTTCCCTCTCGGCCCGCTTCCTCTCGGTGATGTCACGCGCGATTCCCTCGAGAGCGACGAGATTCCCCGTATCGTCAAGGATCGGCCTGTTGCGGAGTTCGAGCCAGGCGAACTGGCCGTCCTTCTTCCTCCACCTCAATTCCACAGGTCTAGTGTACACTTCCTCGCTCGGCGTGAACATCGCGTCGATTAAGTGCCTCTCGTCGGGGTGGACGAGCGCGTAGCCGATGTCCGGATCCGCGTAGAACTCGTCAGGGGAGTACCCGAGGATGGACGTGACAGAGGGGGAGACGAAGGAGAAACCCCTCTTCGGCAGGATTTCGTACCGGTAGACAATGTCCTGCGCGCCCTCGGCGAGGAGCCGGAACCTCGCCTCGCTCTCGCGGAGCGCGAGCTCTGCCTCCTTCCAAGGGGTGACGTCCTCAAAGACCGCGGCAAAGTACCCCTCCCTCGGGGAGAAGACAGACGCGCGGAGCCACTTCTTGAATTCCTCGACGTAAACCTCGATCTTCGTGGAGGATCCTTCCCGGATGGCCTTCTCGAAAACCGCTCGAGCCTCGGGGTACTTCTCCCCGAACCCGGGGAAAATCCCGCTCGCCCTCTTCCCCTTTATGCCGGAGAGCCCCGTGATCCTCTCGAACGCGGGGTTTGACTCGACGAGGATCCAGTCCGTCAGGTTCCCCGAGGGGTCGAGGATAGCCTCGCAGAGGACAAAGCCCTCCTCCATGTGCATGAAGAGGTCATGGAGCCGCTCCTCGCTCTCCCGGAGCGCGACCTCCGCCTCCTTGCGGGACGTGATGTCGGTGATGAACCCTTCGAGGTAGAGGAGGTTCCCCTGTGCGTCGAATATCCCCCTCCCCCTCTCCCAGACCCAGCGGACCTCGCCCTCGCGGGTGATGATGGGGTACTCGTACTCGAAGACCTTCCTCTCCCGCAGGACCTCCTGCCACATCTCCCACAGGAGGTCGCGGAACGAGGGGGCGATGATGTCGTTGAACGCGACGGTCGCGTTCCCGATGAAGTCGGACGGGGCGTAGCCTGTGATCTCCCGGCAGCCCTCGCTGATGTACTCCATCGTCCAGTCGCGGTCGTTCCTGCACCGGTAGACGAACCCCGGGAGGTTCGAGATGAGCGTCGAGAGGAACCGTTCCCTCTCGTCGCACTCCCTCTCGAGTATCTTCCACTCGCTCACGTCCCGGATGGTCTCGATCGCCCCCGCGACCTCCCCCCGGGAGTTGTAGAGGGGGGATGCGAGGAACCAAAGGTGGGCGCCGCGGCCGTCGTTGAGGTGGGGGATGAAGATCTCGGAGATGAGGACGTCCCCCTCCCTCCGGATGTACGGGTACTTCGCCTCGGTCGCGGGGTCAGGCTTGAGCACGAGGTCGATCAGGATCGGGCGCCGCTCGTGGTAGAAGGGGAGCGCGTACTCGTAGTCTCCCTTCCCGAGGATCGTCTCCGCCGGGATGCCGGTCATCCTCTCCATCGCCCTGTTCCACGCGATCACCGTCCCCCGCAGGTCGATCGCGAACGTCGCGTCGGGGAGGAAGTTGAGGATATCGGCCTCGCGCCGCTCCATGTCGCGGATGCTCGCCTCGACCCTCCGCTCCCGGACGACCTTCCGCACGACGTGCGCGAGCTCCGCGAACTGGGACGCGGGGTCCCCGCCCTTCTGGAGGTAAAAGTCGGCGCCCTCGTTGAGGGCCTGGATCACGACGTCTTCCCTCCCCTTCCCCGTGAAGATGATGAAGGGGATGTCGTTTCCCCTGCGGCGGAGGGCCTTGAGGAACTCGATCCCGTCCATGACCGGCATCTGGTAGTCCGAGATGACGGCGTCGTAGGACGGGCCGGATTCGATCTTCTTGAGGGCCTCTGCCGCCGAGATCGCGGTGTCGACAGAGAACCGGCTCTTTTTCTCGAGGTAGAGCCTGACGACCTCGAGCAGGGCAGGCTCGTCGTCGACGTACAGGACGCGGTAGGAGGATGTCATCTGCGTGACCGGGGTCCGATACGTAGTAATCAGAATACTCCACGAAAAAACTCACCATCGCGCAGGGCGGGATGTCCCGGGAGGACATGAGACGCCGGGGACGACAGGGAGCGAGACCCGATCACCGGTCCGGATTCCCCGTAGAGACGAGGCGCTTCAGCCGTTCCTTCTCCCTCTCCGATTCTTCCAGCCGGGCCGCCTTCTCCCTCGCATCACGCGCGAGCGTGAGGTTCTCCTCCCTGCACCCGTTCTCGCGCACCTTTCTCTCCGTGATGTCCGCGAGGAGCCCGAGGAACGCGGGCCGGCGGTTCCACGGGATGCGAACCGCCGATGCCTGCACCCACGTCACGCGCCCACCGTTCCCTACGACCCTGAAGTCGCGGGTCCCCGGGAACTCCTTTCCCTCCTCAAGCTCGCGACACCACGAGACGACCGGAACCCGGTCGTCCGCGTAAATGAACGAGTCGAAGCGTGTCCCCGTGACATCGCCGGGCGTTGCCTGCAGCATCGAGGCGAGGGCGGGGTTCGCGTACCGAATCAGCCCGTCCTGGATGACCACGATCCCCTCGGTCGTATTCTCGACGACGAACCTGTACCTCTCCTCGCTCTCGCGGAACGCAGCCTCGGCCGCGTGGATCCGGACTGCCTTGACGATCTTGTGCGAAAGCTCGCGGAATTGCGTCGCCGGGTCACCACCCTTCTGGATGGAGAAGTCGGCGTCGCTGTCGTATGCCTGGATGGCGACCTCTTCACGTCCCTTCCCCGTGAAGATGATGAAGGGGATGTCGTTTCCCCTGCGACGCAGGGTCTTAGGGAACTCTATCCCGTCCGTGACCGGCATCTGGGAGTCCGAGACGATCGCGTCGAAAGACCGCTGCTCCATTGTTCTGCGGGCTTCCTCCACGGAGTTTGCGGTTGTGATGGAGATGGTACCCGATTTCTCGATGAACCACTTCGTAATCTCGAGGAAATCCGGGTCGTCGTCGACGCACAGGACCTCTATCATGGGAGGTCTCCGGGATAGGAAAAAGAACACATCCTATGGAGGGAGAACGGGCTCCCCCATCTTAATACCTCCCCTCGGTGCCTTTTTCGGGTCGGTATCCCGTGGCGCATCCCGCCCGGATTCGACGAAATGGCACGGCGGGGTGAGGGCCGCCGCGCCTCCCGCGCCGATGCCCGCGATGGACGACCGGGACACTGCCCGATTCCCCGCCGTTCTCACGCCTTCCCGAAGTACCTCTTCACGTTCTCCTGGAACAGGTACCAGAGGACGATGGCCGAGATCGCGATGCCAATGAGCGCACCCGCGCCGGACTGCACGAGTTCGACGATGCCCAGGACGAGGGCAAGGATTGTGATGATCACTCCCACCGTCCAGACCCAGCCCCACGCCATGAAGCAGCCGATGCCGAGCACGATCTGGATGATCCCGACAATCCCGAGGAAGATCCCGATGGCGAGCCCGACCGCGGCCCCGATGGGTCCCGCGATCATCGCGCCGAAGAGGAATGCGCCGAGGCCGCCGATCAGGGCGAGGATCCCGCCGAGGATCCAGAGGATGCCGATGATGGTCACACCGAGAGGTCTCTCTCCCATGGCGGGAGTCTCCGCGGCGCACCGTGATAATGGTTTCCTCCCCGCATGGCCCCTCCAACCCCCCCGGTTGCGGTCCCCTGCCCGCTGCGCACAATTAAATTCTCCCCTGTCTGAAGGATCAATGGAAAAATATGACGGCGGAAGGGTGCCGGGCGCTCTGCATCGGGATAGGGCTCCACTACCCGTACTACGTGAACACGGCTTTTCCTGCCCGCGTGCCGCGCGGGGAAGTGCCCGCGTGCTTCAGCCCGTCGCAGGGAAAGCACTTTGCGCACTACCTCGGGTCGGCACTCGTCCCTGCCCTCGCCTCGGCCCTCGGGTGGCTCGACGCGGGGCACAGGCTCGCGTTCTCCGTCTCCGGCCTCCTCTTCGAGCAGTTGCCCGCAGGCGACAGCGAGGCGCGCCGCCTCCTCGAGCGGGCGCTCTCGCACGAGAACTCCGAGGTCCTCGGCCAGACGTACTACCACTCTGTCGCCGCGCTCTTCTCCGACACGAGGGAGTTCTCGGAGCAGGTGGCATCCCACGCCGCCCTGATGGAGGATCTCTCGGGGAAGAGGCCGCGGGTATTCGAGAACACGGAGTTTGCGTTCAGCACGGAGGTTGCCGCCCTCGTGCGCGGGATGGGCTTTTCCGCGCTCTACTCCGAGGGCTACGACCACCTGCTCTCGGTCGGGCACCCCAACGCCCTCTATTCCTGCGGCGGGCTGCCCGTCCTCCTGCGGAACTGCAGGCTCTCCGACGACCTCGCGTTCCGGTTCTTCGACCCCGGCTGGGACCGGTACCCCCTCTCCGCCGGGACGTTCGCCGACTGGATCGCGGCGACGCCCGGCGACTGCATCCACGTCTTCATCGACGCCCGGACCTTCTCCCCCGCCCGGTCTGTCCACGCGGACTTCCGGGGATTCTTCGCGGCGCTCCCCGACGCCCTGCGGTCGAGGGGCATCGAGACGCTCCTCCCCTCGGATTGCCTCCGGGAACCGGCCCGCGGCGAGATCCCGCCGGGCGACCTCTGCGTCTGCCAGCCCGGGACCATCGCGTCGCCGACAGGGATCCAGAACATCCTCCAGCAGTCCGCGTTCTGGTGCCTCGAGGAGGGCGGGCGGCTCGTCGCGAGGGACCGCGAGGCGTGGCGGAGGCTGCAGGCGACGGACCACTTCCACCGCATGGCGCTCTGTTCCGCATCCTGCGGGAGGCAGGTCCCGCACTCCACGAACGAGGAGACCTGCGACTACTTCGCGGCCTACATGAGGGTGCTCGAGTACCTCGAGCTCTCCTCCGCGCCGCGCTTCCGCTCGCGGTCCGCGCTCCGCGCCCTCCGCTGCCTCCCGCCCGAGCGGGCCTTCCACTTCCACACGGGGACGCGGTACGCAGGGTACTCGGCGCACAGCCTCTCGGAGTTCGCGAGGATCCTCGAGTTCGTCCCCGCGCACGTCTACTCGTTCCACCACGGGCGGGGCGACTTCTCCCGGTGGGTCGGGGACGTGCTCGGCGATAAAACGCTCTCCCGGGCACTCGCGGGGTGCCGGACGGCAGCGGAGGCGAGGGAGACCGTGCAGGCGAGGATCGGGGAGCTATGGCGCCGCTTAGGGTAGCATACTTCTGCTGGGAGTCCCTCCACTCGGTGCGGGTCGGCGGGCTTGCACCTGCGGTCACCCACCTCGCGGAGACGATCGCGCGGCACCACGAGGTCCACTACTTCACGCGCGGGCCGGGCCCGGACCGGACGATCGACGGCGTCCACTACCACTTCGCGCAGCCCGAGGGGCACGACCTCATCTCGTACTGCCGGGACATGAGCGCAAAAGCCCTCTCCCGGTTCCGGGAGGCCGACTCACCCCCGTTCGACCTCGTCCACTTCCACGACTGGCACTTCATCGATGCCCTCGGGGAGCTTTCCGGCCGCAGGACCGTCCTCACCTTCCACTCGACCGAGTACGGGAGGAACGGCGGGAATTTCGGGACATCCCCGGAGTTTGCGTACATATCCCGCATGGAGAGGGAGGGCTGCGCGCGGGCCACCCACCTGACCACCGTCTCGCACCACACGAAGACCGAGATCGTGTGGCTCTACGGCGTCCCCGCGGAGAAGATCACGGTCGTCCCGAACGGCATCTACCCGGACGTCTACCGGCTCCCCGTCGACCCGGGGCAGGTGAAGAAGGAGTACGGCATCCACCCCCTCGCCCCCGTCGCGCTCTTCGTCGGCAGGCTCGTGTACCAGAAGGGTGCCGACATCCTCGCCGACGCGGTCCCCCTCGTCCTCCGGAGGAGGGGCGACGTCCAGTTCATCGTCGTCGGGGACGGCGAGATGCGGCCGTGGCTCGAGGAGCGCTGCCGATCCCTCCCCGTCCACTTCACGGGGTTCATCCCGGACGCGGAGTACCTGCGCCTCCTCAACGCCTGCGACGTCGTCGTGATCCCGAGCCGCAACGAGCCGTTCGGGCTCGTCCTCACCGAGGCGTGGAGCGCGGGCAGGTGCGTCGTCGCGACCGACGTCGGCGGCCCGGCCGAGAACATCGAGAACTTCGTCGACGGGATCAAGGTCCCGGTCAGGGCCGACTCACTCGCGTGGGGGATCGCCTACGTCCTCGAGGACCCCATGAGGGTCCGCGCGATGGGGCTTGCCGGGAGGAGGAAGGTGGACAGGCTCTTTTCCTGGGAGAGGATCGGGAGGATGATGGAGGAGGTCTACGCGAAGGTCACCGGCGGGGGGACGGAGAGCCCGCCGGGCACTGCCCCCGCGGCGCGCGGGGACGGCGATTGAGTTTTCGGGCACCATGACGGGAACGGACGAGTACCCTGAGGGGGTCCCGCGGCTTTCCGACTACGACGTCTACCTCTTCCGGCAGGGGAAGCACACGCGCCTCTACGGGAAGATGGGCGCGCACCCCGTGCGGGACGGGGGAGAAGAGGGGACGTGGTTTGCGGTCTGGGCCCCGAATGCCGATGCCGTCTCGGTGATCGGGGACTTCAACGGCTGGGAACACGGGAGGGACCCGCTGCGGGCGAGGACCGACGGCTCCGGGATCTTCGAGGGGTTCGTTGCCGGCGCCCGGCCCGGGATGCGGTACAAGTACCACGTCGTCTCGCGGTACGGCGGCTACGCGGTGGACAAGGGGGATCCCTTCGCGTTCTCCTGGGAAGTCCCGCCGAGGACCGCGTCGGTCATCTGGGACCTCGCGCACTCGTGGGACGACGGCGACTGGATGGCGTCCCGCGCCGAGAGGGCGTCGCTCGAATCGCCGATGCAGGTCTACGAGGTCCACCTCGGCTCGTGGAGGTGGAGGGAGGGGGGGGACGGGCCGCCCGGCTACAGGGAGCTTGCCCCGCTCCTCCGGGACTACGTCGCGGACATGGAGTTCACCCACGTCGAGTTCCTCCCCGTGATGGAGCACCCGTTCTACGGGTCGTGGGGGTACCAGACCGTCGGGTACTTCGCGCCCACAAGCCGCTACGGCACGCCGCAGGACTTCATGTTCCTCGTCGGGACGCTCCACCGCGCGGGGATCGGCGTCATCCTCGACTGGGTCCCCTCGCACTTCCCCGCCGACGCGCACGGCCTCTCCTTCTTCGACGGGACCCACCTCTACGAGCACGCGCACCCGTACCAGGGGTTCCACCCCGAGTGGAAGAGCCTGATATTCAACTACGGCCGCCACGAGGTCCGGTCGTTCCTCCTCTCGAGCGCCCTCTTCTGGCTCGACCGTTACCACGCCGACGGGCTGCGCGTCGACGGTGTCGCGTCGATGCTCTACCTCGACTACGCCCGGAAGGAGGGCGAGTGGATCCCGAATAGGTACGGAGGCAAGGAGAACCTCGAGGCCCTCGAGTTCCTGCGGGACCTCAACACCGCCGCCTACGGCACCTTCCCCGGGATCCACATGATCGCCGAGGAGTCGACCGCGTGGCCGATGGTGACGCGGCCCGTCCCCACCGGCGGGGTGGGATTCGGCCTGAAGTGGAACCTCGGGTGGATGCACGACACCCTCCGGTTCTTCTCGCGGGATCCCATCCACAGGTCGTACCACCTGCACGAGCTCACGTTCTCGCTGTGGTACGCGTTCTCCGAGAACTACGTCCTCTGCCTCTCCCACGACGAGGTCGTCCACGGGAAGGGCTCGCTCTTCCAGCGGATGCCGGGCGACGAGTGGCAGAAGTTCGCGAACCTCCGGCTCCTCCTCGGCTACATGTACGCGCACCCGGGGAAGAAACTCCTCTTCATGGGCGGCGAGTTCGGGCAGAGGACCGAGTGGGACCACAACGCCCCCCTCCGCTGGGAGTCCCTCGGCCATCCCCTCCACGCGGGGCTCCTGAATTGGACGCGGGACCTCAACAGGACGTGCAGGCGGGAGAGGGCACTCCACGCCGCGGACTTCGACCCGCGCGGCTTTCAGTGGGTGGACTTCTCGGACGCGCAGAACACGGTCATCTCCTTCCTCCGCCTCGCGCCCGGCTCGCCCGAGATCCTCCTCTCGGTCTGCAACTTCACCCCCGTCCCCCGGACGGACTACAGGATCGGCCTCCCCCGCGACGGGACGTGGGAGGAGATCCTCAACAGCGACGCGGCGTGCTACGGGGGATCGGGGATGGGGAACCTTGGTGCAGTCCGCGCGGAGGACGTCCCGTTCCACGGGAGGCCATACTCCGCGCGATTCGTCCTCCCGCCGCTCGGCTTCCTCCTCTTCCGCCACGGGGGGACTGGGTGACGTGAGACCGAGGGTCACCATCCACGCGCACTTCTACCAGCCCCCGCGGGAGAACCCGTGGACGGGCCACGTCGCGCGGGAGACCACTGCCGCCCCTTACCACGACTGGAACGAGAGGATCTGCGCCGAGTGCTACAGGCCGTTTTCCGCCGCCCGCCTCCTCGACGGGGAGGGGAAGATCCGGGGGGCGATCTGCCTCTACGGCCGCGTGAGCTTCGACGCGGCGCCGACACTCCTCTCGTGGCTCGAGCGGCACGCCCCCGGCGTCTACGAGGCGATCCTCGCGGCGGACCGTTCCGCGCGCGACCGGTTTTCCGGGCACGGGACCGCGATCGCGCACCCGTACTACCACGCGATCCTCCCCCTCCTCCCCGAAAGGGACAGGGCAACCCTCGTCCGGTGGGGGATCGCGGACTTCGAGGGGAGGTTCGGGCGGTACCCCGAGGGGATGTGGCTCCCCGAGATGGCGGTCGACTACGGGACGCTCGAGACCCTCGCGGACCACGGGATCCGGTTCACGGTCCTCGCCCCCCACCAGGTCCGCCCCGTCCCGGGAGGGCCCGGGGGAGGGGATCTCCCCCTCCCGTCCCAGCCGTTCTCCTGCCCCCTCCCCTCGGGGGAGGAGATCGCGGTCTTCGTCCACGACGCGCAGGTCGCGCGCGAGGTCGCGTTCGGCGACCTCCTCGAAAACGGCGACCGGTTCGCCGACCGCCTCCTCTCCGCCGCCCCCGGCGGCGGGCTCGTCTCGGTCGCGACCGACGGGGAGACGTACGGCCACCACCGGAAGTTCGGGGAGATGGCCCTCGCCCGGTGCGTCGAGCGGCTGGAAGAGGGGGGCGACACCCTCACCGTCTACGGGGAGTACCTCGGGAGGGTGCCCCCTCGGGAGGAAGTGGAGATCGTGGAGGGGACGTCGTGGAGCTGCCCCCACGGGCTCTCGCGGTGGGCGGGCGGGTGCGAGTGCACCTCCGGGCGGCACGCGGGCTGGTCGCACGCGTGGCGCGGGCCCCTCCGGTCCGCACTCTCGGAGCTCTCGGGTTTCCTCGCGTCGGTCTACACCGAGCACGCGGCCGCAATCTTCGCGGATCCCGCCGCGGCGCGTGACGCGGCCGTTTCCCTCTTCTCCGACCCGGATCCCGGCGCGATCCGCCGGTTCGTTGCCGCCCACGCCCGCGCGGCGCCGGGCGAGGAGGAGATTCAGAAGGCGTGCGCCCTCCTCGAGCTCTCCCGCCATGCCCTCGCGCTCCACACGAGCTGTGCGTTCTTCTTCGACGACGTCGCCGACAGGGAGGCGGTGCAGGTCCTCTCCCACGCGGCGCGCGCGATAGAGCTCGCGGCACGCGTCTCCGGCACCGACTCCACCCCGGAGTTCCGGCGCGCGCTCGCGGCGGTCCCGGGGAACCGCCCGGCGTTCCCCGATGGGGAGAGCGTCTACGCGGAATGCGTCCTCCCCCTCGCCCTCTCCCCCCGCGCGCAGGCAGGGTTCCTCGCCCTCCGGGAGGTCGCGGCGGGCCGCGCGGCGTGCACCCTCTCCCGCCCGTCAGGGGATGCGTTCGCGGCCGGGGGGTTCCGCGTCCGCCACGACCTCTCGTTCGCGGGGGCGTCGTTCCGGTACTGCATCGTCTGGACCGCGCCCGGCACGTTCCTCGCCGGTGTCGCGGGCGCGGGGACGGCTCCACCCCCCGGACCCTTTGAGGAGATCGCGCGGATCTTCGAGGGGGAGGGGGCGCAGGCCGCGGCCCGCGCACTCGCTTCTTCGTGGACGCCCCGCCCGCTCGGGGAGAACGAGGTATCGGCCGCGGAGAGGGGGCTTGCCCTCGCGGTCCAGCTCACTCTCGCCGCGGAAGCGGCGGGGCGGGCCGCGGCGGACCTCCTCGCGGAGTGCAGGCGGTCCCGGCCCGGCCCGCGGACGGGCGCGGGTCCCCTCGCCCGGTCCCTCGCGGCGCTCGGGTTTGCCCGGGAGTTCCGTTCCCTCCTCTCCGATCCCCGCGCGGGGCCCGAGGACATCGCCCGCCTCGCCCGGGAGGCGCGGGAGTGGGGGGTCGCCGTGGACGGGTCCGCCCTCGCGCGCGACGCGGCGGCATTCCTCCTCCGGCTCGCCCGCGACTGGGCCGCGCAACCCACCGACGCCAATCGGCTCGCGCGGCTCCGCGGGGCACTCGCGGTCCTCGGCGAGGCGGGGATCCCCGCCGACCTCTGGGAGGTCCAGAACGTCCTCCTCGGTGTCCGGGAGTCCCCGCCCCGCGCGGCGGGGCCGGGATGGACCGGGGAATTCCGGGCGCTCGCGCGGGCCCTCGGGGTGCGGGGGGAGATCCCGTGAGGCTCCCGCGGGGGTCAGGGCTCCTCCTCCCCGTCTTCTCCCTCCCGGGACGCTACGGGATCGGCGACATGGGGCCTTCCGCGCGCGAATTTGCCGACCGCCTCGCGGGGGCCGGCCAGCGGTACTGGCAGGTCCTCCCCCCAAACCCCGTCTCGCCGAACGCGGCCTTCTCCCCCTATCATCCCCTCTCGGCGTTCGCCCTCAACCCCCTCCTCGTCAGCCCCGACCTCCTCGCGGAGGAGGGTGTTGCCGGCGCGTGCGACCTCCCGCCCCCCCTGCCGGGCGGGGAGTGCATCGACTACCCCGCCGCCGCGGCGGGCAAAGAAGCGTTCCTCCGGGCGGTCGCGGCTGCCGCCGGCTACGGGCGGAGCGATCCCGGCTTCGAGGCATTCGAGGCGGCGCACGCCCACTGGCTCGGGGACTGGGCGCTCTTCTCCGCGCTCCGGCAGAGGCTCGGGGAGTGGTGGCCGGGGTGGCCTGCCCCCCTCCGCGACAGGGACCCTGCCGCGCTGCGTTCCGCCGAATCCTCCCTCTCGGGGGAGATCGCGGAGGAGAAGTTCCTCCAGTACCTCGCGTTCTCCCAGTGGGAGGCGCTGCGGGCGCACTGCGCGGAGAGGGGGATACGGGTCATCGGCGACCTGCCCATGTTCCCCGCGCTCGGGAGCGCGGACGTCTGGGTCCACCGCGACCTCTTCAAGCTCGGGCCGGACGGTCTCCCCCTCGCGGTCGCGGGCGTCCCGCCCGACTACTATAGCCCCCGCGGGCAGGTCTGGGGCAACCCGGTGTACGACTGGGACACGGTGGCGGAGTCCGGGTTCTCGTGGTGGGTCGCGCGGATCGAGCACAACCTCCGGCTCCACGACGTCCTGCGCATCGACCACTTCAGGGGGCTCTGCGCGTACTGGGAGATCCCGGCCGGGGCCGCCGACGCCCGCGCGGGGAGGTGGGTGCCCGTCCCCGGGAGGGAACTCCTCTCCCGCCTCGGTGCGTCCCGCCTCCCCCTCGTCGCGGAAGACCTCGGGGTGATCACCCCCGACGTGCACGCCCTGCGGGAAGAGTTCGGGATCCCGGGGATGCGCGTCCTCCAGTTCGGTTTTTCCGGCGAGCCCGGCAACCCGCACGCACCCGGAAACATCGTCGAGGACGTCGTCCTCTACACGGGCACGCATGACAACAACACGGTCCTTGGGTGGTTCTGCGAGGAGGCGGGGCCGGGGGAGAGGGAGCTGCTCGCGGCTGCCCTCGGGTCCCTCCCGGAGCCGCGGGACATCCCCCGCGCAATGATCCGGCTCGCGATGGAGTCTCCGGCGCGGGTCGTGGTCGTCCCGGTGCAGGACCTCCTCTCCCTCCCCTCCCGCGCGCGGATGAACAGGCCGGGGACGACTGGAGGGAACTGGAGGTGGCGGCTCCCCCCCGGTCTCCCGTCCCCCGCGGACTGGGAGTGGCTCGCGGGAGTCGCGGCCCGGACGGGGAGGGCAACAGGTGGTCGCTGACGCGGAGGGCAAGGCATACACGTGCGGACGTGGGAGGTACATGGGATGAACGGACCAGCAGGTACCGTCGCGGCGCACCCGTGGCTCGCGCGGATCCCGGAGAGGATCAGGGGCCTTGGGGAGCTCGCCTACAACCTCTGGTGGAGCTGGCACCCCGAGGCCCGGATCCTCTTCAAGCAGATCAACCAGCACGCGTGGAAGGAGAGCATCCACAACCCGGTCCGGATGCTGCAGGAGATCCCGGTCGAATTCCTCGAGAAGATCGCGGAAAACCCGGACTACCTCCGCAGGTACGACATCTCCATGTTCCGGTTCCGCCAGTACATGAGCACGCGCAACGGCTGGTTCTCCGAGTCCCACCCATCCCCCCGGGCGCTCACCATCGCGTACTTCTCGGCGGAGTACGGGCTGCACCACTCCCTCCCCCTCTACGCGGGGGGCCTTGGGTTCCTCGCGGGGGACTACCTGAAGGAGTGCAGCGACCTCGGCGTCCCGCTCGTCGCCGTCGGGTTCATGTACTCCGAGGGGTACCTCACCCAGCGGATCCGGCCCGACGGGACGCAGGACGACGTCCTCGAGCGGCTGAACCGCGACGCGGCGCCCGTATCCCGCGTCACCGGGCCGGACGGGAACCAGCTCGTCGTCACCATCCCGCTGATCTCGCCCCCCATCAGGGTCGCCGTGTGGCGGGTGGACGTGGGCAAGGTCCCCCTCTTCCTGCTCGACACGGACATCCCCGAGAACGACCCCCGCTGCCGGTCGATCTCCTCGCGCCTCTACACCGGGAAACCCGAGGAGAGGCTGGTGCAGGAGATCGTGCTCGGGATAGGGGGGTGGAAGGTCCTCGACACCCTCGGGATCACGTTCTCCGCCATCCACCTCAACGAGGGGCACCCGGCGTTCGCGCTGCTCGAGATGGTGCGGGAGAGGGTCTCGCGGGGGCTCTCGTTCCGCGAGGCGACCGAGCAGGTGAGGGGGATTGCGCTCTTCACCACGCACACGCCCCTCCCCTCGGCAACCGACGTCTACCCCCCGGACCTGATGGACCGGTACTTCTCCGGGTACTACCCCGCGCTCGGGATCGACCGGGAGACGTTCCTCTCGCTCGGGAGGCACCCGAGGGACCCGACCGGCGGGTTCAACATGACGGTGTTCGCCCTCCGGATGACGGCGCACCACAACGCGGTCTCCGCCCGGCACGCCGGGGTCTCGAAGGAGATCTGGAGGGACCTCTGGCCTGATCTCCCGCCGGAGAACGTCCCCATCGACTCCATCACGAACGGCGTCCACCTCTCCACGTGGATCAACCCGCGGCTCCTCGAGCTCGTCACCCGGTACATGCTCCACGCATGCCCGGACTGGTACCACCACCACGACACCCCCGAGCTCTGGGAGATGATCGACGAGATCCCGGACGCGGAGCTCTGGAAACTCCACGTCTGGCTGAAGAACAAGCTCATCCACAGGATCCGGGAGCGCGCCCGGATGAGGTGGGCCGCGGGCCTGAAGGAGCCGGCAAACCTCAGCGCCGACGGGCTGATGCTCAACCCGAGCGTGCTCACCATCGGCTTTGCCCGCCGGTTCTCCGGGTACAAGCGCGCCGACCTCATTTTCCACGACGTGGAGCGCCTCAAGGGAATCCTCACGAACAGGTGGTGGCCCGTCCAGATCATCTTCGCCGGGAAGGCCCACCCGTGCGACCACGAGGGGCAGGAGATCCTCCGGCGCGTCTACAGGTTCGCGGCCTCCCCCGAGTTCCAGGGGAGGATCGCGTTCGTCGAGGACTACGGCGAGCAGACCGCCCAGTACCTCGTCCACGGCGTCGACGTCTGGCTGAACAACCCCCTCCCCCCGATGGAGGCGTGCGGGACGAGCGGGATGAAGGCCGCGGTGAACGGCGTTTTGAACCTGAGCATCCGGGACGGCTGGTGGCTCGAGGGCTACAACGGCCGGAACGGCTGGGCGTTCGGGGGCAAGCCGTGGTCGCCCACGCGCAACGCGGAGGACGCGGCCGAGCTCTACGACATCCTCGAGAGGGAGGTCGTCCCGCTCTACTACGACACCTCGCTCGACGGGATCCCGCACGGGTGGGTCCGCATGATGAAGGAGTCGATAAAGAGCGTCGCCCCGCGGTTCTCCGCGCGGAGGATGGTCAAGGAGTACATCGGGCGGTACTACCCTTCCCTCATCTCGTGCGCCGAGAGGGAGTGCAGGGTCCCCCTCCGCTGACCCGGCAGGCAGGGGCCCGATACCCCCGCCCTGTCCGGGATTGGAAGGACGGCGGTCCAGGGGTCCCCGTGGTCCGCGCTCCCGCCGGCGCGCTCCCGCACGAGTGCCGGGACGGGGGGAACATCCTCGCGATGCGGGAGAGGGAGCCGAAAAAGAGAACGCGGAGAGAGAGATATTTATCAATCGGGAGAACGAAGTGGAACAAAACAGAAGGGAATCGGGGGCACCGGGCAGGAGGCGGTAAACGGAATGGCAAGAATCCTCGTCATCGACGATTCGCAGTTCCAGCGGAAAATCCTCACATCTATCCTCGAGAAGAAAGGCCACGAAGTCCATACGGCGGTGGACGGGAGGGAGGGGTACGAGAAGGTCCGTCGCGAACGTCCCGACCTCGTCATCTGCGACCTCCTGATGCCCGGCATCGACGGGTACAGCTTCCTCAAGGACATGCAGAACGAGGGATTCCAGATCCTCGTCCTCGTCCTCACCTCCGACATCCAGGAGACCACCCGCAAGATCTGCATGGATCTCGGCGCGTGCGACGTCATCCACAAGCCGGCGAAGGAAGAGAATCTCCTCCCGGCGGTCGAGCGGGCATTATCCCACAGGGACAGGGCATGAATGTCACGGAAGACCTCGTCGACGCCATCCGCGAGCTGATCAACATCGGGGTGGGGAAGGCCGCGGGCCTCCTCCACGAGATGACGGGGACGCACATCCGGCTCACCGTCCCCGAGGTGAGGGTCCTCCAGTACGCGGATCTCTTCACGGAAAGGACCCTCACCGGGAGCACCCGCCTCTCCGCGGTCGTGCTCCACTTCACCGGCCCGTTCTCGGGGATGAGCGTGCTCGTCTTCCCCGAGGAGAGCGCGGCAATCCTCATCGCCGCACTCACCGGCGAGAGGATCGACGAGCCCGACCTCGACGCGCTCCGGATCGAGACGCTCAACGAGGTGGGCAACATCGTGAACAACGCCGTGATGGGTTCGCTCACGAACGTCATCGGCGAGCGGCTCACCTACTCCCTCCCCGAGTACCGGGAGGGCAGCCTCCCCGATATCCTCGGGAAGCCGGAGTCCGCCCTGTACGACTGGGTCATCGTCGCCGTCTCGAAGTTCACCCTCGAAGACCTCCATGTCACCGGGAACATCCTCATGATCTTCGAGATAGGAACCCTCCACGTCCTCCTCGAGAAGATCGAGGCGGTGATGGGATCCCCGCAATGACGCCCGAACCCTCCCCCTCCCCGTTCCGGAACTTCGACATCCTCCCCGCGGGCATCGTCGTCATCCGGCCGGACTACACGGTCATCTTCTGGAACAGGACGATCGCGGAGTGGACGGGGATCCCGCCGGGGGAGATCCTCGGCCGCGACATCCGCGAGGTCTACCCCCACCTGCGGGAGAAACGGTACGCGCTCCGCATCGGGCAGGTCTTCGAGGGGGGAGCCGCTGCCTTCTTCTCGACGCAGTTCCACCCGCACTTCATCCCCGCACGCCTCCACGGCGGGGACCTGAGGTACCAGCGGACCACTGTCCACCCCGTGGACACCGGTGGGGAGACCTGCGCCCTGCTCTTCATCGACGACGTGACAGACCTCGTCTCGCAGGTCCGGGCCTACCGGGAGATGAGGGACCGCGCGCTCCGCGAGGTGAGAGAGCGAGAGGAGAAGGAGGCGGCCCTCGCGGAGAGCGAGGCGAAGTTCCGCCAGATCTTCGATTCCGTGAATGACGCGATCCACATCACCGAGCTCCGGGAGGACGGCCTGCCGGGGAGGTTCATCGAGGCGAACGCGATCGCAACCCGGATGCTCGGGTTTGAGAGGGACGAGCTCCTCGCGACGTCCCCCCTCGACCTCGTCTGCGGCCCGCACAGCCGCCCCCTTGAGGAGATCAGGCGCGAGATCCTCGAGAAGGGCGAGACGATCTTCGAGACCTGCCACAGGAAGAAGGACGGCGGGGAGGTCCCTGTGGAGATCCACGCCCGCCGGGCGCGGCTCATGGGCAGGGACGTCATCGTCGCCATCGTGCGGGACATCTCGCAGCGGAAACGTGACAGGGAGGCCCTCGTCTCGCTCTCGCGTGAGCTGCGGACGATCATCGACAACGTCCCCGCGATGATCTGGTACAAGGACACGCAGAACAGGATCATCCGCGCGAATCCCGCGGCGGCTGCCGCGGTCGGCC
This sequence comes from Methanolinea sp., assembly GCA_030055515.1. NCBI lineage: Archaea > Methanobacteriati > Methanobacteriota > Methanomicrobia > Methanomicrobiales > Methanoregulaceae > Methanolinea > Methanolinea sp. Next base: position 76,229 of record JASFYI010000005.1, read on the forward strand.
TCCCCCTCGAGGAGATCGAGGGGAAGAGCGTGTACGATCTCTTCCCCGAGATGGCCGGGAAGTACTACCAGGACGACCTCGAGGTCATCGCGAGCGGGAAGCCGAAGCTCGGGATCATCGAGGAGATGCCCACGAGGACACGGGGCGTCCGATGGGTGGAGACCCACAAGGTCCCCCTCTTCTCTCCCGAGGGGAAGGTCGCGGGCCTCCTCGTCATCGTAAGCGACATCACGGAGAGGAAGATGGCGCAGGATGCCCTCGCCCTCGCGAACCAGAAGCTCAATCTCCTCTCGAGCATCACGCGGCACGACATCCTCAACCAGGTCATGGCCCTCAAGATCATCGCAGACCTCACCGAGATGGAGAGGGACCCCGCCGTGGTCGCCGGCTACATCCGCAAGCTCCGGTTGATCGCAAACACCATCGAGGAGCAGGTCAACTTCACGAGGGACTACCAGGACATCGGGATCAGGGCCGCGACGTGGCAGAAAGTCTCGGCCACAGTCCAGAGGATCGCGGCCGGTCTCCCCCACCTCGGCGTCACGGTCCGCGACGAGACGGGAGACGCAGAGGTCTACGCCGACCCTCTCTTCGAGAAGGTGATCTACAACCTCTTCGAGAATGCCGTCCGGTACGGCGGGCCCGCGCTCACGGAGATCCGCGTGTACACGAAGAAAGACGGCGACCGCCACGTCATCGTCGTCGAGGACAACGGCGTCGGGATCCCGCCTGAGGACAAGGAGAGGATCTTCTCGCGGGGCTTCGGGAAGCACACGGGCCTTGGGCTCTTCCTCTCGCGCGAGATCCTCGCCATCACGGGCATGGAGATACGGGAGACGGGGGAACCGGGGAAGGGGGCGCGGTTCGAGATCACCGTCCCGCCCGGGAAGTTCCGGCACGGCGGGACCTCGTGAACGCGTGCCGCCGCAAAAGCCCTAGGGATCGCCCTCTCCTCGCGGCGGGTAATTCGTGACGACGATCTCCGGGACCCTGCCCCTCCCCGACCCCCTCGAGTTGATCGCCCTGCGCGCGAGGACCCTGCTCACGTGGTAGTCCCCGTAAAGCCTCTCGAAGAAGCCGTCCCCCGGGTCGGAGTTCGAGAGCATGAGGAGTGCCCCCCTCGCGTCGCACTCCGCGAAGAACCGGGCGAGCCGCTCCTGCTCGGCGTCGGGGAACCCTCCCCTCGTGTACGACGTGAACTGCGCCGTCCTGCTGACCGGGCGGTAGGGGGGGTCGAAGTACACGAACGACCCCTCCGCGATGTACGGGAGCGCCTCCGAGAAGTCCCCCGCGTGCACGCGCGTGTTCTGCAGGACCTCGGAGTCGCGCCGGAGGAGCGGCTCGTCGAGGATCCGGGGATTCCTGTACCTCCCGAACGGGACGTTGAACTCGCCCCGCGAGTTGACGCGGAAGAGCCCATTGTAGCACGTCCTGTTGAGGAAGACGAGCTCTGCGACGCGGTCGACCCACGACGGCCGGAAGGTAGGGGAAGAGACCTCCCTCTCCCTCCCCCTGTTGAACCTTTCCCGGACTTCGAGGTAGTACTTCCTGCGCGCGTCTTCGCCGAGCGCGAGGTACTCTGCCTCGATCTCCCGCAACGCCTCGACGAGCTCCCCCACCCTGTCCCGGACGACCGTGTACGCGAGGAAGAGCTCGCGGTTCACGTCGAAGATGTGGCACTCCGGGAACCGGAACCTCCCGTTGAAGCAGAAGTACACTGCCCCGCCGCCGACGAACGGCTCCACGTACACCGGGACCTCGCCCCTCGCGACGCGCGGGGGTACCCTCGCGGCGAGTTCGGGGAGGATCTGGGTCTTCCCCCCCGCCCACTTCAGGAACGGCCGCGCCTCCCGCACACCCATGGATCCTCGCGCTCACCTCTCCATCCCTGTTTCTCCCCGCGGGGAGAAGAGCGTGGCGCATTCCCGGCAGCCCGCCCCGGTGTCCCCTCCCCGCGAAGAGCGCCGCGCGGGAGGTACTTCCCGTAGAACCACTCCTTTGCGACCTCCGCGAGGAGGAGGTACGCGCCCACGAGCGCGGCGAGGACGGGGTAGAAGGCAGGCGGCGGCTGCACGAACCCAAACAGCCCCGCCGCGGGGGAGAACGGGAGGATGCACGCCGCCGCGACGGCAGAGAGCGTGCTCGCGAGGAGGAACGCGCTCGGCCTGCTCCGGAAGAACGGGACCCTCTCCGTGCGGATGACGAAGATGATGAGCGTCTGCGTGCAGAGGGACTCGACGAACCACGCCGTCTGGAAGAAGGACTCTCCCGCGGAGAAGACGGAGAGGAGGATTGCGAACGTGAGGAAGTCGAAGAGCGAGCTTATCGGGCCGAAGACGAGGATGAACCTCCTGATGAACCCGATGTCCCACCTCTTCGGCCGCCGCACGTACTCCTCGTCGACGCGGTCGGTGGGGATGGTCGACTCCGAGATGTCGTAGAGGAGGTTGTTGAGGAGGATCTGGATGGGGAGCATCGGGAGGAACGGGAGGAAGAGGGACGCCCCCGCGACACTCACCATGTTCCCGAAGTTCGAGCTCGTCCCCATCAGGATGTACTTGAGGGTGTTTCCGAACGTTTTCCTCCCCTCGAGGACGCCGTCGTGCAGGACGCGCAGGTCGTTCTCGAGGAGGACGATGTCGGCCGATTCCCTCGCGATGTCCACGGCCTCCCGGACGGATATCCCGACGTCCGCCTCGCGGATGGCCGAGGCGTCGTTGATCCCGTCGCCCATGAACCCGACGACGTGGCCGTTCTTCCGCAGGACGCCGACGATGCGGGTCTTCTGGGCGGGGGTGACGCGGCAGAAGAGGGTCGTCTTCTCCGCGGCGCGCGCGAGGGCCTCGTCGTCCATGTGGGCGATCTCCTCCCCGGTGAGGACACCCTCCACCGGGAGACCGATGAGTGCGGCGATCCTCCCCGCCACGAGCTCGTTGTCCCCGGTGAGGATCTTGAGCCCTATCCCCGCGCCCGCGAGCGCGCGCACCGACTCCCCCGCGGTCGCCCTCGGGGGATCGAGGAACGTGACGAGCCCAAGGAACGTCATGTCCCGCTCGTCGTCCCTTGAAGCGGCGTTTCGGCCCGGCGGGAGGTCCTTCCTGCAGACCGCGAGGGTCCGGAACCCCTCCCCGCTCTTCCGCGCGTAGAGTGCATTGATGGACGCGCGGTCGCCTTCCGTGATGGGGCGGGTGACCCCGCCGCGCGCGATCGACGAACAGATGGAGAGGATCGCCTCGGGTGCTCCCTTCGTGACGAGGACGCGCTCGTCGCCCTTCCCGGCGAGGACCGAGACGCGGCGGCGCGCGAAGTCGAACGGGATCTCGTCGACCTTGCGGAACGGCCCGGTATCCATAGGCCGGAATGAGACGATCGCCTCGTCGAGGGGGTTTTTGACACCGGTCGAGAACGCGCTGTTCAGGAACGCGAAGGAGAGGACCTCCTCGCACGGCTCCCCGTCGGGGCCGAGGTACTCGACGAGCGCGATCCGGTTCTCGGTGAGGGTCCCCGTCTTGTCCGTGCAGAGCACGTCCATGCTCCCGAGGTTCTGGATCGCGGCGGGGTGCCTCACGATCACCTTCTTTGCCGCCATGGCGATCGCCCCCTTGGAGAGGTTGAGCGAGAGGATCATGGGGAGGAGCTCGGGGGTCATCCCGACCGCGAGGGCGACTGCGAAGAGGAGGGACCCGAGCGTGTCGTGCCGGAAGAGCGCGTTGACGGCAAAGACGAAGAGGACGAGGAGGAAGATGAACCGCGACATGAGGAGTGAGAACGCCGCGAGGCCCCTCTCGAACTCGGTCTCCGGCGGCCTCTCGACGAGGGTCCGCGCGATCCGCCCGAACTCGGTCGAGAGCCCTGTCCTCGCGACGACCGCGGTCGCCGTCCCGCTCACGACCGAAGTCCCGAGGAAGACGTAGTTTTTCGCGGAAGGGAGCGGCGTCCCCGCGGGGACAGGACCCGCGTGCTTCTCGACGGGGAACGGTTCCCCGGTGAGGGCGGACTCGTTGACGAAGAGGTCGCGCGCGGCAATTACCCTCGCGTCGGCCGGGACGATGTCCCCCGCGGAGAGGAGGACGATGTCGCCGGGCACGACGTCGTGGAGCGGGACCTCCCTTGCGGCCCCGTCCCGCAGGACCGTCGCGTGGGTGAGGATCTTCTGCCGCAACAGCTCGGCGGCGGTCTCCGCCCTGTACTCCTGCGAGAAATCGAGCGCGACGCTCGCGACGACGATCGCGACGATGATGGCCGCGGAAGGGAGGTCCCCGACGAAGAGGAGGACGGCCGCCGCGGCGAGGAGGACGAGGACGAGGACGTTGCTGAAGTGCCCGAGGAACCGGAGGACGACGTGCCGCCGCTTGACGCCCGTGATGTCGTTGGGCCCGCAGATCCTCTCCCTCTCCCCCGCCTCCGCGGCCGGGAGCCCCGCGGGGGTCGTCCCGAGCCGGGCGAGGACCTCGCCCTCGGCGAGGGAGACCAGTTCCGCGGGAGACACGTCCTTCCAGCCGCATCCACCGTCCCCGCCCATCCCGTATCCCATAGCGTACCGATCTCGCGCCGCGCTGCATATAGTGCGTTGCACATCTCCCCCGGGGGCGCACTCCCGGCGGACCGCCCGGGTTCCCGAAAGGGATTTCTGGACTGCGCCCTATCCCTCCCCCATGGAGAGGTCACCCGCCGGGAGGGTCGCCGTCGTGAAGGGCGACATCACGGCGCTGCGCGTGGACGCGATCGTGAACGCCGCGAACGAGAGCTTGAGCGGCGGGGGCGGGGTCGACGGGGCGATCCACAGGGCCGCGGGACCCGGCCTCCTCGAGGAGTGCAGGAGACTCGGCGGGTGCAGGACCGGTGACGCGAAGATCACGGGAGGATACAACCTCCCCGCGCGGCACGTGATCCACACCGTCGGGCCGGTCTGGCGCGGGGGCGGCCACGGGGAGGACGGGCTCCTCGCCTCGTGCTACAGGAGGTGCCTTGAGCTCGCAGAGGAGCACGGCGTCCGGACGATCGCGTTCCCCGCGATCAGCACCGGGGCGTTCCGGTTCCCGCCGGAGAGGGCGGCCCGCATCGCGGTCCGGACGGTCCTCGACTTCCTCTCGCGGTCGGACAGGATCGAGAGGGTATTCCTCGTCGCCCACGGGGACGAGGCGTACGCGGTCCTCCGCGACGCGCTCGAGCGGGCCGGGGAGGAGGACGCCGGGGCAGCGGCGCGCGGGGAATCCCGGGACGGTCCCGAGGGGGACGCGGCAGCCGAGATCCTCGCCCGCGTCGACGGGCAGGTCCGGACGATCGAGCTCGTCCACGGGATCCGGTTCGCGGGGAGGGAGGATCTCGTCCGCCGGGTCGCGGCGGCGTGCGGCAGCCCGGGGGAGGCAGACCTCGCGACTGCCGCCCTCAACACGTGGGTCGCGCTCTCGGGGGAGCGGGGTGTCGTCGACGTGCCCCGCGGCGTGCTCGCCCGCCTCCTCGACGGGGCGTACCTCGCGGGGAAGCGCGGGGAGGCTGGCCGCCGGGGCGTGGAAAGGGGAGAGTAGCGGGGACCGCGAACCCCTCCCTTTATCCCCTCGCGCGGCGAAGGGGAGAGGGCAGACACGTGATCGAGATGCCGAAGCCCGCGTACCCGAAGTACACAGTCCTTGGGATCCTTGGTATCCGCCCCATGACTGCAGGCGAGGTGAGGAAGTGGATCAGGGATTACCTCTCCCCCGTGGCGGGCGTGGACGAGAACGCCGCCGTGCCGGCCCTCCGGACCCTCGAGGCATCGGGCCTCGTGCGCAGGGAGGCCCGGGGGAAGGAGGGGGGGAAGAACGTCTACCTGCTCACCCCCGAGGGCGAGAGGGAGTTCTCCCGGTGGATGGAATCCCCCGCCGAGGACGACCGCGAACTCGTCCTCAAGTGCTCCTTTGGCTCCCGGCTCCCGCGCGAGGTCCTCAAAGAGAAGGTACGCGCGTTCCGCGCGCGGTGCGGCGAGGAGATCGCCGCGATCGAGACGAGGGAGAACAGGATCGCGTCCCTCCCCGACACCTCCCCCGAGAAGCCTTTCCTCCGGTCGGCGGCGCGCCTCGCGCTCGCAATCTCCATCGCGAAATCCGACTGGGCGCAGGAGACCCTCGCGATGCTCGAGGATCTCCCCGAGCCGCGCGCGCACCGGGCCTAGACGCCGAACCTGAACCGCGGGGAGCAGGCCTCGCGGTACGCCTCCTCGATGTCGGTCTCGGGCGGCGTGTAGGGGCGCGGGACCCTCGCGAGGATCCTCCGTATCTCTTCGCGCGCCGAGGGGTCCCTCGCGCGCACGATCCTCCGCTGGAGGCGCGGGGGCACGTCGAACTCGTGGACGTCCGAGTGGCAGCGGGGGCAGAGGACGAGGACGGATCCCTCGAGGCGCGCGGGGTCCTCCCGATTTTCGCGTTCCCCCCGCGGGGGTACAGAGTGGACCTCGAGCGCGTCGGGGGGCAGGAGGTCGCCGCAGATCTCGCAGCGGCAGCCGAGCGCGACCTTGACCCTCCGCGCCCTCGCGGGGTGATCGGTGAAGTAACGTTCGGTCGACATGCGGCGGCGGGCGGTGTCCCTTAGCGCGGGAATTGGGGTGCGCACGTGATAAACCGATCCCCCGCGGGGGTGCGACCCCGACAGGCTCCTTTATCATCCCGGAGCGCGAACATGGAAGAAACAGTTTTTCCCAGAGAAAACTGTCCGAGTAAAACCATGTACAGAGGAAATTTTGGCGGCCCGAGAAATTTCGGTCCCCGCGAGATGACAAAGGTAGTCTGTTCAGACTGCGGGAAAGATTGCGAAGTACCGTTCAAGCCGACCGAGGGGAGGCCCGTCTACTGCAGGGAGTGCCTCCCGAACCACCGGCGCCCACGGTTATAAGGAAACCCTAAAAATCTCTTTTTTCTCGCCACGCGGGGCACGGCCCCGGTTATTCCTGGCCTCGCCATCCACGCGCCCGCGGTTCCCCGGTGCAGTCCACCGCCCGATGCGAGGACTGATAACGGGGCACGTCGATAAAATATAGTCACAAGCTTTCGCACCGGAACACCAGTCCCCCGCCCGCGCCCGCGCGCGGGGCCGGGGTGCGCGCCCTTTCGCGGAGAATGGCCCGCGGGGCAAGGGTCCCGCGGGAATGGACGAATACCGTCCCGGTGGCGTCCGGGAAACTTTTTCGGAGGAGAACCATGGCAAAGAGTTCGGTCAGGGAGACCGTCATCGGAACCCGATCGGGGCAGGCCATCACGTTCACGTGCCCCTCCTGTTCGAAGGAGAACAGGATCGTCTACTCCATGCCCAAGGCATTCTACAAGGAATCGAGGGAGGGGAGGTGCGCCCACTGCAAGAAGATCGTCACGATCCTGACGCCCGGGTAGGGCCGGGGCGATCACCTCTCTCCCACGCACCCACCCTTTTTTCCCGCGTCTTTTCCCCGTCTCCTTCCGCGCGGCACGGCACCCTGCCGGGTTCCCGCCCGTTCCAGTCCTCCTCGCTCCCGGGGATCATCGTGAGGACCATCGCGAACGGGATCTTTCCTCCGGGAGCCCCTCGTCCCTGTCGAAGGAGAAGACCGTGATGTTGCCCCCACGCGACACCGCTCACGCGTCTCCCTCCCCGCCGTACACGAGTGCACCCCGAACGGGGCATGCCTCCACGCAGCGGCGGCACATGTAGCACTCGCCCTTGAGCGCATCCTTCCCCGCCTCGCCCGTCGGGCAGGCCTCCTCGCACTTCCCGCACCCGGTGCACTTGCCGGTGCGGCGGATCTTCCACCGTGCCCCGAGTGCCGCGAGGGAGAAGAACACCCCGGGGGGACACGCGAACCGGCAGAACGGGCGGTAGACGAAGACCGAGACGAGCACGAGGCAGAGGAAGGCGAGGAATCCCGCCGAGATGGTGAGGGTGAAGAACTGCCGTATCCCGAGGGCGTGGAGGACGGGGACGGAGGCCGCGGTCCCCGCGACGACGACGAGGACGAAGACAATCCCCCGCGCGACCTGCGGGACGCCCTTCCACGGGACTTTCACCTTTGGAGAGGGGACAGTGTACGCGAGCTCCTGCACCGCGCCGACGGGGCAGAGGTACCCGCAGAAGTGGCGGGAGAAGAGGAAGACGACGAGGATGTACGCGGCCATCCCGAGCGCGGCCCCGAGGATGACAGTCCCCGCGCCGCTTCCCGCCGCGAGGACGAGCTCCTGGAACATGTACGGGAGCATGGGGGAGAAGATCGCAAAACCGAGCGCGAGCGTGACGAGGAGGAACGCGTACTTCACGTGCCGCGAGAACCTCCCCGTCTTCCAAAGGATTGCACCGGCAACCGCGGCGGCCAGCCCGTAGGCGATCCCCACCAGCGCAATGGGACTCGGACCTTGCACCTGTATCACCTGCCACACTGTACCCCGTGCCCCCTGATTAACGAATTGTTCCGCACTGCGGCAGGCGCCTCCCCGTTCCCGGGCGGGACCATGCATGTTGATGACACATCCCGTCCCACTGATCGGGCAGATACCGGGCCGGGTACAATGATCGCGGTCGACATCTTCCTCTTCGACATCCTCATCGTCCTTGGCCTCTCCACGCTCGTCCTCTTCCTCGGCAACAAGTTCCGGATCCCGGGGGTCGTGGGGTTCATCCTGACCGGGATGCTCGCCGGCCCGCACGGCCTCGGGTTCATCGGCGACGAGGAGATGATAGGGTTCCTCTCGGAGATCGGGGTGATCTTCCTCCTCTTCTCGATCGGGATGCAGTTCTCGTTCCGGACACTCTCCCACATGAAGAAGGTCGTCCTCCTCGGGGGCGCCCTCCAGGTCGGCCTCACGGTTCTCGCGACCGCCGCGTTCGCGAAACTCGCCGGCATCCCGTTCCCCTCTGCGATCTTCCTCGGCATGCTCACCTGCCACACGAGCACCACGATCACCCTCCGCGTCTTCCAGGACAGGGGCGACCTCGACAGCCCCCACGGCAGGACGACCCTCGGCATCTCCCTCTTCCAGGACCTGATGAGCGTCCCGATGATCCTCCTCCTCCCCACCCTCTCGGGGCAGGAGATGCACCCCCTCCGTTTCGCCCTCAGCGTGGAGGCGGCACTCGTCGCGGCGCTCGTCCTCGTCCTCGTCCTCCTCTCCTACATCCTCCCGCGCCTCATGGACACCATCACGCGCACGCGCAGCCAGGAGCTCTTCCTGCTCTCCATCCTCTTCGTCTGCATCGCGGTCACGTGGATCACCTCGAGCATCGGGCTCTCCCTCGCGCTCGGCGCCTTCCTCGCCGGTCTCCTCCTCGCGGAGACCCCCTACTTCCACCAGGCGTTCGCGACCATCCTCCCGTTCCGCGACATCTTCACGAGCTTCTTCTTCATCTCGGTCGGGATGCTCCTCAACGCCCACCTCCTCGTCACCGTCCCGCTCCTCGTCGTCGCGCTCATCGCGGCCGCGATCCTCCTCAAGGCCCTCATCGCCGTCGTCTCCTCCCTCGCGCTCGGCAACTCGCTCAGGACCTCTGTCATCGCGGGCATCGCGCTCGCGAACATCGGGGAGTTCTCGTTCGTCCTCCTCCTCGCCGGGAAGGAATATTCGTTCCTCTCCGAGTTCGGGACACAGGTCTTCCTCACCGTCGCGGTCTGGACGATGGCCATCTCGCCGTTCCTCATCGCCGCCGCCCCCCGCCTCTCCGACCGGGCGAGCGGCCTCCCCCTCCCGCAACGGCTGAAGGCCGGCGCGGAACCCCCCGCGCGGGAGCCGCCGCCCTTCCTCCGGGACCACCTCATCATCGTCGGGTTCGGGCCCAACGGGAGGAACCTCGCACGCGCCGCCGAGATGGAGGGGATCCCCTACGTCGTCGTCGACATGAACCCCGACACCGTCGCGGAGGAGAGGAAGAAAGGGACACCGATCTCCTTCGGCGACGCGGCGAACCCCCCCATCCTCCTCCACGCGGGGGTCGAGCGCGCGAGGATCCTCGCCATCGTGACGAACGACCCCTTCTCGAGCCGGACCATCGCCGCGACGGCACGCCGGCTCAACCCCTCCCTCCACATCATCATCAGGACGCGGTACCTCCGCGATATCGAGCAGCTCCAGAGGATCGGCGCGGACGAGGTGATCGTGGACGAGTTCGAGACCTCGATCGAGCTCATCTCGCGGGTCATGCGGAAGTACCTCGTCCCCCGGATCGAGATCGACAGGGTGACGTCCCGGATCCGGAGCGATACCTACCGGATCTTCCGCCAGCCGCCCCCCGCCCGCGGCGTCATCCCGGAGCTCGCGATCCGCATCCCCGACGTGGAGGTCCGCACCGTCCGCGTCTCCCCGCGGTCGCCCCTGCGGGGCAGGAACCTCGGTGACCTCCAGGTCCGGAAGGAGTACCGTGTCTCCGTCCTCGCGGTGGAGAGGGGAGAAGAGATCGTCCCCAACCCCGGCGGGGACTTCGTCGTCGAGCCCGGCGACGACCTCGTCGTCCTCGGCCGGCCCGAGGACCTCGCCGCGTTCGGGGCGGTCGCGGAGGGGGAGGGGGAGGAGCCAGCGGGGGCGTGACGGGCGGGCGGGACTCCCGGACAGGGGAAAAAAAGGGATGCCCCACCTCCCTCCTCCCTATATCTCTCCTGAAGCCCGCGGCACGCAGAACTCGTCCCTGTACAGCCAGTTCCTGTAGAGGATCGGGGTGACGAGTGTCGTCGCGAGGCTCATCACGATGATCGCGATGAAGACCGCCTGCCCGATGTACCCCTGCTCGAGGCCGATCAGCGCGACGATCATCGCCACCTCCCCCCGGGGGGCCATCCCGAACCCGATCACGAGGGCGTCCTTCCTGCAGATACCGGCGAGCCGGGCGGGGATCGCGCATCCGACGACCTTGGTCCCGATCGCAACGAGGGTCAGGACGACGACGAACGGGAGTATCCCTCCCGTGAGCGCCCGGAAATCCGCGACGATGCCGAGCGAGACGAAGAAGATCGAGGCGAAGATAATTTTGAGGTACTCGGCCCCCTCCTTCACGTCGAGGCTCTTTCGCAGCGTCAGGCGCTCGAACGCGATCCCCGCGATGAACGCGCCCACGATCGCCGAGAGGCCGACCATCTCGGCGACCATCGCGTAGAGGAACGCGAACGTCATCGCGAAGATGAAGATGAACTCCGGGTACCGCGCGACGAACGAGGTGTTGTCGAGCCGCATGAGGAACCTGTTCACGACGAGGATCCCGAACGCCCCCGCGGCGACGAGGAAGGCGACCACTTTCACGAGGATGACGAGGATGACGGAGGGGTGGAACGCGCCCGCGACGACGTCGCCCGTGATGGCGAGCGCGATAAGGCTGAGGACGTCGTCCATCACGGCCGCTCCGATGATTGCCCTCGCGGCGTCCGTGTGGAGCTTGTTCATCTCCTGCAGCACGTTCGCCGTGATCGCGATGCTCGTCGCGGTGAGCGCGGTCCCGACGAAGAGGGCCGTCGGAAACTCCATCCCCGCCCAGACCGCCGTCGCGTACCCCCCGATCCACGGGAGGATCACCCCGACGAGGGCGATGAACCCGTACGCGGGCTTCACGATCTCCTTCAGCTTGAACTCGAACCCGATCACGAAGAGGAGGATGACGGCCCCAAGGTGGGCAAGACCCCTCACGAACTCGTTGTAGGAGACGAGCCCGAGGGCGCTTGGTCCAATCACGAGCCCCACGAGGATGATCCCCACGACCGCGGACTGGTGGATCCGGGACGCGAGGAGGTAGCCCCCGAGCGCGGCGAAGAGGAGGAGGCTCACCTGGAACTCGGGGGTCGTCACGATCCCTTCCATCCATTACCTCTTCGCGTTCCCCGCGGAAAAACGCTTGCAGGCCGCGCGGGACCCTCACGCCGGGCGCGAGAAGAGCGGGACCGCGCCCGCGATCTTCTCCCCCGTCCCCGTGAGGACGAGCTCGTCGCCGGCGTGGATCGCGCACGTCCCGTCCGGGTGGGGGATGATCGCGCCGTCCCTGCGGACCGCGAGCACCGTCACCCCGTACCTCTTCTTGAGGAGGACTTCCCCGAGCGTCTTTCCCGCGAGCGGCGATCCCTCCTCCACGCGGACGGTCCGGACCTCCATGCCGGGGATGTCGAGGGCGGGCGCCGGCGGGGGCGACACGGGGTTCCGCAGGATCCTGTAGCTCTCAGACCGGATCTCGCGGACGAGCGCGGCCGTCTTCTCGTCCGGAACGCCGAACTCCTGCATGACGCGCGAGAAGATCGCGATCGACGTCTCGAACTCCTCGGGGACGACCACGTCCGCACCGATCTCCCGGAGGACCGGGACCTCGACGAGGTACCGCGTCCGGACGACGAGGAATATCCCGGGGTTCAGCTCGCGGCAGAGCCCCACGATCCGGCGGGTCGCGACGGGGTCGTTGATCGCGATGACCGCGACCCGGGCTGTCCGGATCCCGGCGTGGTCGAGGACACCTTCCGTCGTCGCGTCCCCGTAGATGATCGGCTCGCCCTCCTCGCGCGCCTTCCGGACGGCGTCGGGGTTCATGTCGATGATGACGTGCGGGATCCCCCCGATGCGGGCTGCCCGTGCGAGGTTCTTCCCGTTCACGCCGTACCCGATGATGACGAGGTGGCCGGACCGCTCGACCCTCTTCTCGGCGGCGACCCACTCGCACCGCCCCGGCATGACCCTCTGGATGAACCGGTTCGCGCAGAATACCGAGGCGAGCGGGTGGCCCGCGGGGATGAGGAAGGGCGTTGCGGCCATCGTGACGAGCGCGACGACGAGGAAGACCTGGTACACCTCGCGCGAGAGGATCCCGTAGTCGAGCGCGCTCTTTGCGATGATGAACGAGAACTCCCCTATCTGCGTGAGGGCGATCCCCGCGAGGATGACCGTCCGGAGCTGGTAGCCGAGCAGGAACGGGGCGGCCGACCCGGAGAGGAACTTGATGGCAATGACGGCCCCGAGGAAGAGGAGGATCGTGCCGGGGTGCCCCGCGAGGAACGAGACGTCGAGGAGCATCCCGATGGAGACGAAGAAGAACGCCGTGAATATGTCCCTGAACGGGACGATCCTGCTGATCGCCTGGTGGCTGAACTCCGACTGGGAGATGAGGAGCCCGGCGAGGAGGGCCCCCATCGCGAGGGAGAGACCCGCGAACGACGCGAACGCGGCAACACCGAAACAGACGCACACGACGAAGAGGAGGAAGAGCTCGTTGCTGCGCGTCCTCGCGACCTGGAAGAGGACGGCCGGCATCACCCACTTCGCGGCCGCGGCGAGCACGGCGACGAAGAGGATATCCTTTGCGAGGACGACGTGGAGGGGCTCGCCGGCGACGGCGCTGCCCCCCGCGAGGAACGGGATCGCCATCAGCATCGGGATCGCGACGAGGTCCTGGAAGATCAGGATCCCGAGCGCGAGCTTCCCATGGAGGCTGTCGAGCTCCCCCCTGTCGTGGAGGATCTTCAGGACGACCGCCGTGCTCGAGAGGGAGACGACGAACCCGAGGAGGACCGCCTCGTGCCACGGGCGGCCTATCCCGAGGGCGAGGGCCACGGAGAGGACCGCCGCGAGGGAGACCTGGAGGATCCCCGCGGAGAGGACGATGCTGCGTATCTCCCACAGCTGGCGGAACGAGAACTCGAGCCCTATCGAGAAGAGGAGGAGGATGATCCCGATCTCCGCGAGGAATTCCACCTGCGCCGTGCTCCTGATCAGGGAGAGGAGCGAAGGCCCCGCGATCACCCCCGCGACGATGTACCCGATCACCGGCGGAATGCGGAGCCTCGTGAACGCGAGCCCCACGGCGAGGGAGAGTCCGAAGATGACGAGGATGTCGTAGAGGATGACGATGTCCACGGCGCGCCCCCCCAAAACGGGCAGTCCCCTCAATACTGGACTTCCCGACAGAAGTGCTTTATCCTGCGGGGGTCTATTCTCCACACATGGATTCGAATGCACCCGTTGCAGCCCTGGGGGGTGCGTGAATGGCGTGGCTCCACGACATCCCGCCCCGGACCCGCTGGAACATCGCGACCTCTGTCCTCACCCGCCTCGTGCTCGAGGTCGGGGCAGAAGAGGTCGCGCAACGGGCGCCCGGGGGAGGGGGACGGCTCTTTTCCCTCCTCGGCGAGGAGGTGAGGCGCATCGCGGATATCTACTCCCTCCCCCGCGACAACGCGGCGCACGTCGTCCAGACGCTGGGTGCAGTCTCGGTCATCCTCTTCGGGAGGTCGTTTGAGACCCGGTACATCGAGGGGTTCCCGGGGGAGGGCGTGATTAGGCTCGCGGAGTGCGCCATGTTCCGGGACGGCATCGCCCCGGGGATACCCCCCCGGACAGTCCATTCCGTCTGCCTCTCCTACGTCCGGAATGCCGTCTCCTCGCTCAACCCGGATTACGCGGTCGAGGTCGCGATGGCCCGCTGCCGGGGCGATCCCTTCTGCGAGATGGTCATCTCGCCGAGATCCCGTTCTCCTGGCCATTGACCGGGGGGTCCGATTGCCATGGACGACACCAGGATCCCCGCGCAGGGCGTCCCATGGCACGCCCTCCCCATCGAGAGCGTGTATGAGACGCTCCGCTCCGGGCCCCGGGGCCTCTCGAGCGGGGAGGCAGCTGCCCGGGTCGCCCGTTACGGGAAGAACTCCCTCCCCGCCGGGAGGGCTCCCACCCTCGTCGAGATCATCCTCCACCAGTTCGCAAGCCCCCTCATCTACATCCTCCTCGCCGCCGGGATCATCTCCTTCCTGATCGGGGACGAGAAGGACGCGGGGTTCATCTTCCTCGTCGTCATCATCAACGCGATCATCGGGACGGTCCAGGAGTGGAAGGCCGAGCAGAGCGCCCGGGAACTCCAGAACCTCCTGCGGATCTCCGCCCGCGTCCTGCGCGACGGGGCGTGGAAGACCATTCCCGCGGAGGAGATCACGCTGGGCGACGTCGTCCAGCTCGAGTCAGGCATGAAGGTCCCCGCCGACCTCCGCCTGATCCACGTCGCCGAGCTCTCGATAGACGAGTCGCTCCTCACGGGGGAGTCGGTCGCCGTCCGCAAGCATCTCTGCGTGGTGAATCCGGACACGCTCCTCTGCGACCGGGCGAACATGGCATTCGCAGGGAGCATCGTCGTCTCCGGGCGCGGGTGCGGGATTGTCACCGCGGTCGGGAGGAACACCGAGGTCGGGCTCATCGCGAAGGCCGTCTCGGAGACGGAGACCGCAAAGCCGCCCCTGCTCATCCGCATGGAGGAGTTCTCCCGCAAGGTCGGGATCCTGATCCTCTCGGCGAGCGCGGTCATGGCGGCCGTCGCGCTCTCGAGGGGCGTCCCCCCGCTCGAGGTCTTCTTCCTCGCCGTGGCGCTCGTCGTCTCGGCGATCCCCGAGGGGCTCCCCGTCGCGATCACCGTCGCCCTCTCGATCGCTGCTGCCCGGATGGCAAAGAGGAACGTCATCGTGAGGAAGCTCGCCGCGGTCGAGAGCCTGGGCAGCTGCACCACCATCGCGACGGACAAGACGGGGACGCTCACCGTGAACCAGCAGACGGTCAAGGCTCTCTTCCTCCCGCCCGAAACGATCGTCGAGGTGACGGGAGCGGGGTACGAGCCCGGCGACGGGAGGCTCCTCGTGGACGGCGAGCCGCCCGACACCGCCGTCCTCGACGCCGCCCGCACGCTCGCGCAGACCGCGGTCATCTGCAACGAGGGGACGCTCTACCAGGAGGACGGAAAGTGGGTATACTCGGGGGACGCGATGGACATCGCCCTCCTCTCGCTCGCCTACAAAGCGGGGATATCCCCCGACGACGTGAAGAACGGGATCCGCGTCCTCGCGCACGTCCCCTTCGAGTCGGAGAGGATGTATGCGGCCGTGTACTACGCGCGGGACGGGGAGACCGCACCGCCCGTGAGAATCGCGGCGAAGGGGGCAGCCGAGGCAATTCTCCCCTTCTGCACGGAGATGGCGACGCCGCGCGGCACCGTCCCGTTCGACGCGGAGGCCGTGGAATCGGAGCTCGCCCGCCTGATGGAGGGGGGCTACAGGGTCCTCGCGGTCGCGGGCGGGACCGTGGACGCGCCCCCGGGCCCCGATGCCACCCTCGCCTGCACAAGGCCCTCGCTCACGTTCCTCGGCCTCGCGGCATTCATCGACCCCCTCCGGCCCGACGCGAGGGATGCCGTCCGGATCGCCCGCGAGGCGGGGATCGACGTCGTGATGGTCACCGGCGACCACCCGCGCACTGCCTTTGCCATCGCGCGGGAACTCGGCATCGCGGACGACCCCTCGCAGGTGGTGACCGGGAGGGAACTCTCCGCGGCGGGGAACCCCCCTCTCCCGGCCTATGACGCGCTCGTCGAGAGGGCGAGGGTCTTTGCACGGGTAACACCGGTCCAGAAGATGGAGATCGTGGATGCGCTCGTCCGGGCGGGCCACTTCGTCGCCGTGACAGGCGACGGCGTGAACGATGCCCCGGCCCTGCGGCGGGCGAACATCGGCGTCGCCATGGGTTCGGGCACGGACGTCGCGAAGGACACCGCGTCCCTGATCATCGCGGACGACAACTTCTCCTCGATCGTCGCGGGCGTGGAGGAGGGGCGGTTCGCCTACGACAACATCCGGAAGGTGACCTACCTCCTCATCTCCACGGGCTTTGCCGAGGTCGTCCTCTTCATCCTCGCCCTCTTCTCCGGGCTGCCCATCCCGCTCCTCGCCGTCCAGCTGCTCTGGCTGAACCTCGTCACGAACGGGATCCAGGGGGTCGCGCTCGCGTTCGAGGCCGGCGAGGAGGACGCGATGAAGAGGAAGCCCCGGCCGCCGGACGAGGGGGTATTCAATCCCCTCATGGTGAAGGAGACACTCCTCTCCGGGCTGACAATAGGGGGGCTCGCATTCCTCTTCTTCTGGTGGCTCACCTCGAGGGGTATCGAGGAAGCGGTGGCGCGAAACCTCCTCCTCCTCCTCATGGTCCTCTTCGAGAACTTCCATGTCTTCAACTGCAGGTCAGAGCACCACTCGCTCTTCCGTGTCCCGGTCAGGAACAATCCCTTCCTCATCCTCGGTGTCGTCCTCATGCAGGGACTGCACATCCTCTCGCTCCACGTCCCCCTCATGCAGGATATCCTCGGTGTCCTCCCCGTCTCGTTCGGCCAGTGGCTCGTCTGCCTCGCCATCGCGGGTACCGTCGTCGTCGTGATGGAGGCCTTCAAGGTGATCAACGCGCGGCAGGGGAGTGCGTGACGCGCCGGGCAGGCCGGACGGGGGGATTTTATGGGGGGCGGCACGGTCGTCCCCCTGCCTCCCCCCTGCAATACTAGAGCGTTTTTAGGGAGGGGACGGCATACCTTCCTCCGCACGCCGGAGGCGGGAGCCCATGGCCAATGGGGAAGGTGGGAACAGGGAGTCGTGGTCGTCGCGGGCGGGGTTCGTCCTCGCCGCGATAGGGTCCGCGGTGGGGATAGGGAACATCTGGAGGTTCTCGTCCGTCGTCGGGCAGAACGGAGGGGGCGCGTACCTCGTCCCGTACCTCGTCGCGGTCTTCTTGTTCGCGTACCCCCTCATGCTGCTCGAGTTCGGCATGGGGAGGCACTTTGCGAAAACGGTCGTCGGCGCGTTCGGGAGCGTGGGGCCGCGCCTCCGCCTCGCCGGCTGGTTCCTCGCCGCGACGATCTTCCTCGTCCTCTGCTACTACCTCGTCATCACGGGGTGGACCGTCGCGTACGCCGCGTTCTCCCTCGCGGGGACGCCCGTCACGTTCCGCGCCTTCACGGGCTCGTACCTGCCGGTCGCCTCCTTCCTCTTCTCCGCGGCGGTCACGGTCGCGATCGTCTCGCTCGGCGTCCGGAAGGGGATCGAGCGGGTCTCCGTCGTCCTGATCCCGGTCTCGGCGGGGATCCTCGCCGCGATGGCGGTCTACGCGGTGACACTCCCGGGCTTCCCCGCGGGGATCCAGTTCCTCTTCTCCCCCGATTTTTCCGTCCTCTCCGACCCCCTCGTCTGGAGCGCGGCGTTCGGGCAGGCGTTCTTCTCCCTCTCGGTCGGGACGGGGATCCTCCTCACGTACGGGGCCTACATGGAGAGGGAGACCCCGATCCCCTCGTCTGCCCTCGCCGTCACCGTCGCCGACCTCGGGATCGCGCTCCTCGCGGGGGTCGTCATCTTCCCGATCGTCTTCACGTTCGGCCTCGAGCCGGCCGCGGGGGCAGAGCTCGCCTTCGTCACCCTCCCGGCCGCCTTCGCGATGATGCCGGCGGGCAGGCTCTTCGCGACCGCGTTCTTCCTCCTCCTCTTCTTCGCCGCGATCACGTCGGCCGTCTCGATGCTCGAGGTGGGGGTCTCCTCCCTCTCCGAGGCGACGGGCTGGTCGCGCCGGAGGGCGAGCCTCGTCCTCGGCGCCGTGATGGTCGCGCTGGGGCTCCCGGCCGCCCTGAGCTACAGCGCCGCCGGCTGGAGCATCGGGGGGATCCCCGTCCTCGACGCCATGGACGAGACGGTCGGGACGCTCGGCCTCCCGGTCGCCGGTGTCGTGCTTGCCCTCGCCTTCTCGTGGCTCGTCCCCCGCGACGTGCTCGAGCGCGAGGTCGGCCGCCTCCCTGGCAGGATCGTGCACGCGGCGTGCAGGACGTTCATCCCCGCGGTCCTCCTCTTCGCGACCGGCGCCCGGCTCGCCGCCGGGATAGACCCCGCGGACTTCCGCCTCCTCCCGGGGAGCCCGTGGATCGGGACCGCGCTCCAGGTCGGGGCGATGGCAGCGATCGCGGTTGCCCTCCTCGCCGCGATCTCCCTCCTCTGCAGGTTCGGTAGGTGCCCCCTCGGCAGGCGGCTCACGCGGGGGAGGTAGGCTCCCCCCACCCGGCCCCGGTCTCAGGCAGCGCCTCCGGCTCCCTCCCGCGACCTCCTCCTGTAGATCTTGTACAGGTCGAACCAGAGGACGCTCGCGATGCCGAGCGCCGCCGCCCCGAGGAGCACCGGGAGGGGGACGGGGCAGAACCCGAAGAGGTCGCGGAGCGGCGGGACCGAGAGGACGAGCGCAAGGCAGGAGAGGGTCCCCGCCGCGACGACCGAGAGGGCCCTGTTCCCGTGCCCGAGCGTCTCGGGGACCGTCTTCTCCCACGACCTGTTGACGAGGATGAGACCGAGGTTGGAGACGACGATCGCGACGAACGCGACCGTCCGGGTGGCCCCGGTCGCGAGCCCCGCGGCCGCCGCCCACGCGTACGCGCAGAGGACCGCGGCGAGGACGACTGCGCCCTGCAGGAGGCCGAGCGTGACCGTCTCCCGGGAGAAGAGGCCGCGCGAGACATCCCGCGGCGGTCTCCTCATCACGTCCTCCTCCTCGCGCTCGGACTCGAAGACGACGGAGCACGAGGGGTCGATGACGAGCTCGAGGAAGACGATGTGGGCGGGGAGGAGGACGAGGGGCGCGCCGAGGAGGACGGGGGCAAGCGACATCCCGGCGATGGGGACGTGGACCGAGAGGATGTAGGCCATCGCCTTCCGGAGATTGTCGGCGATCCGCCGGCCCATCCGCACCGCGGCGACGATGGACGTGAAGTTGTCGTCGAGGAGGACGAGGGAGGCCGCCTCCCTCGCGACGTCGGTCCCCCGCCCGCCCATCGCGATCCCGATGTCCGCGGCCCGCAGCGCGGGGGCGTCGTTCACGCCGTCGCCGGTCATGGCGACGACCTCGCCTGCCCCTTTCAGCGCGCGGACGATCCGGAGTTTCTGGGCGGGCACGACCCGTGAGAAGAGGGGCGAGTTCCTGCACGCCGCGGCGAGCTCCCCGTCGGACATCTCCTCGAGCTCGGGGCCGAGGATGACGCCGCCGTGGTCCCCGAGGCCCGCCTGCCGCGCGACCGCCCGCGCGGTGACCGGGGAATCCCCCGTGATCATGAGGACGCGTATCCCGGCCGCCCTGCACTCCCCGACCGCCTCCCGGACACCGGGCCGGACGGGATCGGAGAACCCGACGAGCCCGAGGAACGAGAAGGTGAACGTGTGCTGGCACTCGGGCAGGTCTCCCGGCCGGAACGAGGCGCGCGCGACGCCGAGGACCCGCAGTCCCTCGGAGGCGAGGATGTCCACCCCCGCCGCGACCCGGGCCGCTGCCTCGCCGTCGAGGTGGCAGAGGTCCGCGATCGCCTCCGGGGCGCCCTTCGCCGCGATCACGTACTCGGCACCGTCGCGCGAGCGCCAGACGTTGGACATGGCCATGAGCGCGGGCGAGAGGGGGTACTCCCGGACGAGTTCCCAGCCCGCGTGGACGTGCTCGGTCTTCCCGAACTCGCCGGCGGCAAGGGAGAGGAGCGCTTTTTCCATCGGGTCGAAGGGGTCCCTCTTGCAGGCGAGGATCGCGAACTCCACGAGCTCGTGGCAGGACTCGGGGATCTCCCCGGGGTCGCCGGAGGGGTACGGGACGACCCTCTCCCCGCAGGAGAACGCCCGGACCGCCATCCTGTTCTCCGTGAGCGTCCCGGTCTTGTCCACGCAGAGGACCGTCGCCGCCCCGAGGGTCTCGACCGCGGAGACCTGCCGGGTGAGGACGCGGGCCCGCGAGAGCCTCCACGCGCCCAGCGCGAGGAAGACGGTGAGGACGACCGGGAACTCCTCGGGGAGGATCGCCATCGCGAGGGTGATCCCCGCGATCAGGCCCTCCGGGATGCTCTGCGTGGAGATCCCGTGGAGGGCCGCGACGACCCCGCAGAGGGCTGCCCCGGCGAGCGCGACCTTCCGCACGAGGGAAGAGACCTCCCTCCGGAGCGGGCTCTCCTCCCGGTGGACCGACGAGAGGGCTTTCCCAATCTTCCCCATTTCCGTGCGGGGACCCGTCGCGGTCACCCGCGCGAGGCCCTGCCCCGAGACGACGAGCGTGCCCGCGTAGACGAACGGGAGGTCGTCACCCCCCGGCGCCGCGGGGGCAGGGGGTTCTCCTCCTCCCGCAACGGCGACCTTCCGCACGGGGACGGACTCCCCGGTGAGGAGCGACTCGTCGACCGCGAGGGCCTGCGCGTAGAGGAGGACCCCGTCCGCGGCGACCCTGTCCCCCTCGGAGAGGACCATGAGGTCCCCCCTCACGACCTCCCTCCCGGGCACGCGGACGAGTTCCCCGTCCCTCACGACGAGGGCACGGGGGCTGGAGAGGTTCCGGAGGGCTTCGAGCGCCCTCTCCGTCCGCGACTCCTGGTACACGGTGATCCCGACGATGACACAGACGAAGGCTGCCATCATGAGGCCCTCCTGCACGTCGCCGAGGAGGAAGTAGATCGTCCCCGTCGCGACGAGGAGGAGGAACATCGGCTCCCCGAGGACGCCCGCGGCGATCGCGAGTGTCCCCCGCCTCTCCGCGGAGGGGACCTCGTTGTACCCTTCCTCCCGCAGGATCCTCCCCGCCTCCGCGGCCGAGAGGCCCTCCACCGACTCGAACGAGAAGAGCTGCACCCGTGACTACCCCCGGGGAAGACCAAAAATGGAGACCCTGTTTCCCGCCCGCGCCGCCATTCTCCCTCCCCCTCACTCCCCTCCGCCGTACCACCTGCGCAGGAGGACGTAGGCTGCGGCGAACGCCGCGACCGCGGCGACCGCGACCGGGATCCCGACCGCGGCGTTCTCGAGGACGAGCCTCCAGATGACCTCGCTCCCCGCGGCGAAGAGGAAGCACTCGGCGGACGCCCCGAGCCCTATCGCGAGGAGGATCTCTGCCGGCGAAAGGCCCGCCATCATCCCGACGAGGGTCGCGCCCACGCCGCCCGTCCCCTGGAACGGGAGGAAGACGAAGAACGCGACGCCCGGGACTGACCACCGGGAGATCCACGGCCTCTTTTCCATGAACTCCCCGCCCCTCTCGAGGAAACCCCTGATCCACGGTCCGAGGACGGGGATCTCGAGGGCGATCCCGATGTTCTGGATGACGAAGAGGCCGGTGAGGACGTCGAGGACCGCGAGGGATGTTGCCATGAGCCACCACGGGATCCCGAGCGCGATCCCTGCCGGGATGATCGACTCCTTCCCGGACGGCGGGATGTAGTAGAGGATCATCAGCCCGCCGAGGACGAGCGCGCGGTCGAGGGGGAGGACGAGGAGGCAGAGGCCGTAGTAGAGGAACGCGAGGAGGGGAGCGAGGAGGAGGGATGCCGCGACCGAGAGGGGGGATCCCCCGCCGCCCGGCCGCAAGGCCGCGGGGAGTGCCGGGAGGGCTGCCATCGGTACCGGGAGAGCTCGCCTTCCCCCCCGAAATACCTTTCAGGTCCGGGACCCGGCGACCGGTAAAGTTAAGGGGACATTTTGTGAAACATCGATCACACCCTCCATGAAGCAGAACACGTTCTACCTCCTCGCCGGGGTCGTAGGGCTCGCCGAGGTCGGCCTCTTCCTCCTCTCGGTCCACCTGCGCAATCCCCTCGTCATCACCGCGGGGTTCATCCTCGGCGTCGGCCTCCTCTACGTCGCGCGGATGACGGTCACCGATGTCCGGGAGGACGAGCGGACGCGCCTCATCAACGAGAAGGCGGGGTTCCGGACGCTCGAGGTCTTCTGGGTGATCTTCTTTGCCGTGAGCCTCGGGACCGCGGTGATAGGGTTCTCGACACCGCTCGGGATCCCCCGCGGCAACCCGCTGGCGCGCCACATCCCGAGGGACCCGCCGCTCCTTGGGTACTTCGGCGTCCTCCAGATGATCCTCCTCTGCTGCATCGCGTTCCTCTACATCGCGTTCCGGGTCTACTACGCCCGGAAGTACGGGGAGTGGGAGAGCGATGAAGAATAAGCTCAAGGTCTACCGGGCGATGAGGGACCTCACGCAGGATGCCCTCGCCCGGGAGCTGAATGTCACCCGCCAGACCATCCTCGCCATCGAGAAGGGGAAGTACGACCCTTCCCTCGCGCTCGCGTTCAAGATCGCGCGCTACTTCGGCGTCGCGATCGAGGACATCTTCACCTACGAGGAGTGAACCGGTCGTTCCACCCGTCTTCCCGGCCGGTTCGAGCACCTGCCCAGACAGGTACGTGGAAGAAACTCCCCCATTAGTCATATTTATATGACAGAATGTAAAACATGTTTTACGTCGGCAGAGATGCCGGCACGACACACGACCACGTGGAGGCACACACGATGAGGCTTTCATCCATACTCGCGGCAGGCATCCTCGCCGGGCTCCTCGTCCTCTCCGCGCTGCCCGCACAGGCGCAGGCGGCAGCGGCAGGGAAGAACTATCCCACCCCCGCGCAGGGGGAGAACCGCATGGACAGGGTCCTTGACATGCTCGAAGAGAAGAGATACGACGTCTCTGCCATCCGGTCCGCGCTCGCCTCCGGCGACGTAGAGACCGCGCGGTCGCTCCTCCGGGAGTTCATGCAGGAGAACCCGGGCGCCCTTGCGCCCGCCGAACCCCGGGAGAACCGCATGGACAGGGTCCTTGACATGCTCGAAGAGAAG
>JASFYI010000005.1:99697-132116 GCA_030055515.1 Methanolinea sp.
CGCCGGGAGTTCATGCAGGAGAACCCGGGCGCCCTTGCGCCCGCCGAACCCCGGGAGAACCGCATGGACAGGGTCCTTGACATGCTCGAAGAGAAGGGATACGACGTCTCTGCCATCCGGTCCGCGCTCGCCTCCGGCGACGTAGAGACCGCGCGGACACTCCTCCGGGAGTTCTTGCAGGAGAACCCGGGCGCACTCGGGAACAAGCCCGGTGCAGCGATCGGGCAGGCCCGGAACGGTAGCGTGACGGGGAAACCCGATTACGCGGGGAAAGGGACGGGTAAAGTACCCGGGAAGGTGACCCCAAAGCAGGAACGCAACGGTTCTCGTTCGAACGGGAAGTGAGGGGAGAGGGGATGGTGAGGGGGCGGCGGTGACGCCCTGTCCCCTTCCTTGTCCTTCCGGCCTTCCCATTCCTGTTTTTCTTTTGCCGATTCGTTTCCGGACTGGCCCGGTCCATTCCCGCCGGAAACCGGCACCCCGTGTCGCACGCACGCCGGAAGTACCTTTGCTGCAACCGTGCGCGATACGAACCGCGAACGCTTCCCGCGTGCCGGCAGGGCTTCCCGTTCACCCGCGGGGCGGTGCCTTCCTGTAGGCCATCCCCTGGAAGATCGCGATCTTCTCCCCGGCGTCGTCCGTCACCTCGACGGTGTACGTCGCGAGCCGGGGGTTGAGCGCGAACTCCCGCGCCTCGGCGTGGAGCGTTCCCTCCCGCGCGGCCTTCATATACGAGATGTGGGCGTTGATCGCGGCGGCGGGCACGCCCCGGGAGTTCGAGGCGAGAGCGAACGCGCAGTCCGCGAGCGTGAAGATCGCGCCGCCGTGGACGGTCCCGTGGCTGTTCCTGTGCTCCGGGCGGACCTGCATCCTCACCCTCGCCGTCCCCTCCCCGACGTGCACGAGCTCGATCCCGTTTGCCCTCGCGTAGAGGTCCTTCTCGAAGAACTCGCCGGTGTGGTCCATGGGGGAGAGATCAACGCGTGGAGGGAAAAAGGTGGAGGGGACGGCCCGCCGGGTCCCGGTCCGAAAAAAAAAAGCGGTCGCCGACGGGCGTGACACCTTTTGGGAAATGCGGGTGGTTCTCCCGTCCGTGTAGAGAGCAGGTATCCGGTTCCATGGCGGTTTGCCCGGACATCAGCGGGAGACCATCGATCCCCTCGGCACTCCACCATTTGGAACGGGCAGAGTGATCCGGGCAGGAACGCTGCCCGGGAGAGAGGGACGAATCGCGGAGGAAAAGGGAAAAACCGGAGTACTCCTGCGCGGCCTGTGCGGCAGGAGGAGGGAATCAATCGCGGAAAAACACACGGCCCGAGAACAATCCCGAAAGCGGAATATGCGCGGCAGTTTTCCCAATCGCGTGGAGGGCCAGAATCAGGAGCCGCACGATCGCGGAGTATCACGCTATTCTGCTCGCAGATTCGATTCCCGGCGGCTCTGTTCGTCCCGCAAGGAGTCTTCCCTCTCCCCTGCTCCCCTCCGCCCCCCCTCACTCCCACGCGTACCCCCTGCGCCGGAGGATCCCCGCGATCTCCTCCTCGGAAAGGTAAGGGTCACGGCTCAATGCCCGCTCCACCTCCCCCCACGCCTCCCGGAGGGCAGGGTCGCTTGAATGGAGGTTGAGCGTGCCCGTCACGTACCCCGCCTCCCTCCCGTCCGGCGACCGGATCCTCGCGACCACGCACCTGTACGCCCTGCACTGGGCAGGCCGCGTCCCGTGGACCGTGCAGGAAAACTTCTCCCCCGCGGGCCGGAGGAACGGGCACGCCCGGGGGTGCGCCGCGATCCACGACCGGTCTGCGAAGAGTTCCCGCTTGTCGTCGTCGACCCGCGCGACGAACTCCGTCCCGGTCGAGACGCAGCACGCGAGGAACTCGAATGGCCCGGTCTCTTTCTCGATCACGATGTAGTCGCCGAGGTACATGCAGCAGGTCCCGCACTGCCTGCAGGAGAACGCCATCTCGCGATCACGTGGGACCGCCGGGACGATAAGCGTGGCCACGGCCACGCGTCCCCCGGCCGGCTGCCCGCCGTTCCCCCGCCGTTCCGGAACGGATAAGACGTCCCGCGGGGATACCGCGTACCCGGGTGGATCGCGGTGGCAGGCGATACTGGTCCCGGTGGCGGGGACGGGGAAGGGTGCGCCCGGTGCGGGCTGTGCTGCAGGGTCTTTGGGCCGAAGATCGCGCCGTCGCCCGAGGACCTCCACGCGTGGATCGCCGCGGGGAGGAGGGAGATCCTCCGGCACTTCTCGGCCTGCAGGCCGGACGGGAGCTGGGTCCCCTGCACGGAGCTTGACCCCATCGAGATCGGGGACCTCGCCGCGGTGGAACTCCGGGACCCCGATTCCGGCGGCTACCCCGCCGCGTGCCCGTTCCTCCGCCGCGAGAAAAGATCGCTCTACGCCTGCGCGATCCACGCGGAGAGACCGGAGATGTGCAGGTCGTACATGCCGTGGGTCTTCGGGGAGACATTCTTCCCCCGCTGCAGGGCGCTCGAGAGGGAGGAGGGGAGGTCGTTCTGGGGGGAGATACGATGACGGGAACGCGGGGCAGTCCCCTGAGAGAGGTGAGGGCCCGCGTCCGCGGGCGCGTGCAGGGCGTCGGGTACAGGTACTTCGTCCGGGACACCGCGCTCCGGTTCGGTGTTGCGGGCTGGGTCCGCAACGAGCCCGACGGGACGGTGAGCCTCGTCGCGGTGGGAGACGAGGGTACTCTGCGGGAGTTCCTCTCCGCGATCCGGGCCGAGGGTGACCCGTTCATCAGGGTGCAGGATATCTCGGCCGAGTGGGCGGACCCCGCGCAGATCCCGGCGGGGTTCGTGATCCGCCGGGACTAGGTCCCTGCCGGGGCCCGCGAAAATGGCATCCCCCTTCCCCCTCCTCCCGCTCTTCCTCGCCGTCCTGCTCGGCGTCGCCCTCGCGACCGCGCGGGGGCGCGTCCCGCCGTTCCTCCCGCTCTTCTCCGGCGCGCTCCTCCTCGGCGTCGCCGCGGGGATGGACATCTCGGTCGCCGTCTCGGCCGCGACGGCCGGGATCGGGAGGGTCTTTTCCGTCCTCGCCGTCGTCGTCTTCTCCGGGTCCGTCATCGCAAAGACCCTCGGGGCGCAGGGCCTCATCGACAGGATGGTCGCGGGCCTGAGTGCACGCGTCCCCGACCCGCGCAGCCTCTCCGCGGTATCCGGGTTCCTCCTCGCGCTCCCCGCGACCTGCTGCATCACCGCGTTCGTCGTCCTCTCCCCGGCCGTCCGGGCCCTCGGGGGGGACGGTGCGGAGAGGGCGGGGCTCCTTTCCCTCTGCGCCGCGGGGAGCGTCCTCTCGTACGTTCTCGTCTTCCCGACGCCGGTCACAGTCCCCCTCCTCTCGGGCCCCGCACAGGGCCTCTCCCCCCTCCTCTACGACCTCGTGGCCGTCCCCCTCGGGCTCGCCCTCCTCGGCGGGGTGATCGCCACCTCCCGGCGACACCGGGGAGGATCAGGGGAGGGAGCTCTGCCCGGGCCCCCCGGAGGGGATTCTGCCGGTGTGTCTTCCCTCCAGGCGTGGGCGCCGTTTGCCGCCATCTTCGCCGCGCTCTTGGTCACCCTCGTCCCCCTCTCCCTCCCGCCCGCGCAGGCGGTCACGCTCTCCATGCTCGCGGGCCTCGCGGCCGCGCTCCTCCCCGCGCCCCCCGCGGCCCGGCGCGAGGGACTCCTCGCGGGGACGCGCCACGCGGGCGTGATAATGTTCGACATCTGCGGGGCGGGCGCGCTCGGGGCCGTTGCCGCGGCGGCCGGGGTCCCGGGGGAGGTCGTCCCCCTCGCGGGCGCGGTCCTCCCCGCGGTCCTCGTCCCGTTCGCGGTCGCCGCGGTCCTGCAGGCCGCCCTCGGCTCGCGGGTCTCCGCGGCGGTGGCCGCGTCCGGGATCCTCGCGGGGAGCGCGGCGGCCGGCGCGCTCTCCCCCCTCCCCCTCGCCCTCTCCATCGCCGCCGGGCTCCTCCTCGTCTCGTGGGTCACCGATCCCCTCTTCTGGCTCCTCCACAGGGAGACGGGCGCGACGGTGGGGGAGATCTCGCGCGCGTACACGCTCCCCCTCGCCCTCTGCGGGGCCGCGGTCCTCGCTGCAGCGCTCGCCATCCACGCCGCGGGGATCCCGCCGTGACGCCCCGGTCACGCGGAGAGGAGGTCGGAGACGTCCCTCCGGGGTGACGGGGGGACGGGTCTTGCGTACCCGCACCGGAAGAGCATCTGGAGGGTGTGGGTCGGCGGGAGGCCGAGGAGGTCTTCGAGCCGGGCCCGGAGCTCCCCGGCCCCTGGGAAGTCCGCGAGCGCGGAGGTGAGCGGCTGGATGGCGAGCGAGTGGAGCGCCGCGGCGAGCGCGATCCTCTGGAACGCCCTCCCCGCCCTCACCCTGTCGATGGGATAGTCTCCCTTCGTCGAGAGCCACCCGATTCCCCCGGAACCGGACACGCGCCGCGCGAGCGCATCGCCCTCCCCCCTCGCGAACTCCTCCTTCCGGGCGAGGATCCTCTCCGCGGAGGGGGGGAAGAGGGCGACCGCGACGCGCCACGCGATCCCCCTCCCCTGCTGGGAAGGCCCGTACCCCTCGCGCGCCCGCGCGACCTCGCGGTCCGAGAACCGGAGGAACCGGAGTGTCTCCCGCAGCCTCTGGTCGTCCGAGAGCTCGATCGCGAGGGCTTCCCCCGCGATCGCGGCGACCTCCCGCAGGAGGCCAGGGTCGTTTGCGAACCCGAACGGGACGAGCGCGGGGTCCCCCGCCTCGGAGAGCTCCCCCGCGAGGGAGAGGCTGACGGCCTCCCCCCTGTACTCCCGCCGGTTCGTCTGCCGGGCCGGGATCGCGGGGAAGAGGGGGTCGGGGACCACCCGCGGGTCCCCGGCGACGTCGACGTGCGCGACCGGGTCGCGGAGGATCGACCCGGGACGAGGCCATCCCGCCGGGAAGAGGTCGATTTCTGCCCTGTACCCCGCGGATCGCGCCGCGATCGCGAGGTTCTCGAGGAACGCCCCGCAGGAGAGGAGGGCGCGCCGCCCCGCCGGGTCGAGGGCCGGCGGAACCCTCGAGGGATCGACCCAGAGGACGATCCTCTCCTCCCCCCGGAGCGAAACCCTCCACGGCTGGGAGTTGAGGTGGCTCGGGGCACGGACGGCGTACCCGAGGAGGGCGAGCCGGACGTCCCCACTCACGGGCACGGGCCCTTCCCCCCCTCCCCGCCGCCCCGCTGCGCGATCGAGACGTACAGCCCGATCGCGACCGCGAGCGTCGCGAGCGTGACGACGTTCGCCGCGACGATGATGGGATCGCCGAGGTGGTACCCGTAGAGGGTCCAGAGGCTCACGCCGACCGCGAACTGGACGAAAGTCCCGGGACTCACGTCGTGGACCGACCGCGTCCTGTACATCTTCGCGACCTGCGGGACGAACCCGAACGTGGTGAGGAGGGCGGCAGTCACCCCCACGAGGAACCATGCGTCCATGTCTCCGCTCCCATGTCGCCTGAGGTTTGCCCTTCGTCCCAGAAGAAACGTGATCGTCCCCCGTGGCGCTCCCCCGCGGGGCCGCGCCGCCTAGACCACGAGCCGCTTCCGCATGAGGGAGATCGCGAAAAAGAAGAGTACTCCCGTGACGGCAGATATCCACGCGAGGCTCGCGAGGAGGGGGACGGGGGAGAATGCCGCGAGCGTGGTCATCCTCGTCACGAGGACGACGTGGGCGAGCGGGAGGGCCGCGAGCGCGAACGCCTGCACCGGCCCGGGGAGGACGGAGAGGGGGAAGAACGTCCCGGAGAAGAGGAACATCGGCGTCACGAAGAGGAACGCGGGGTAGTTGAGGGTGTCGATCGTCGGGGAGACCGCCGTGAAGCACATCGCGATGGAGGAGAACATCAGCCCCGCGAGGAAGGAGAACGGGACGACGAGGAGCGAGGAGGGGAGGGCGACGACGCCGAACGCGACGAGCACGGCGAGCATCGCCGACGTGTACACGAGGCTCCGCGTCGCCCCCCAGAGGAGCTCGCCCGCGATCACGTCCTCTATCGAGAGCGGGGTCGCGACCATCGCGTCGTACGTCTTCTGGTAGTACATCCGGACGAACGACGAGTACGTGCACTCGAAGAACGAGGAGTTCATCATCGAGATGGAGAGGAGCGCCGGCGCGACGAACGCGGCGTAGGGGACGCCTTCTATCTCCCCGACGAACATCCCGAGGCCGTAGCCGAGCGCGAGGAGGTACAGGACCGGCTCGACGAACGGCGGGAGGAAGTTGACGAGGTATGTCTTCACGAACGCGTCCCTGTTCCGCTGCCAGACCCGGAACATCCGGCGGGTCGGGAAGCGCACGGGCAGCCTCATTCCCGCAGTTCCCTCCCCGTGAGCGAGAGGAAGACGTCCTCGAGCGTCCCGCGCCGGACGAGCACCCTGCCCGGGTTGCACTCCGAGAGGATCCGCTGCGCGAGTTCCCTCGGCCTCTCCGGGAACGCCTGTACCATGTCGCCGTGCACCTCGAACCTGCACCCCTCCTCCCGGAGGCACGAAAGGACTCCCGGCGCGTTCTCGGCCTCGACGATCTCCTCGCCGGCGTATGCCCTCACGAGGTCGGCGGGCCTGCCCTCAACGAGGATCCGCCCGCGGTCCATGATGACGAGCCGGTCGCAGAGCCTCTCGGCCTCCTCCATGTAGTGCGTCGAGAGGAGGACGGTCTTTCCCTCCGCGCGGAGCGCCCGGATCTTCTCCCAGATCAGGTGGCGGGCCTGCGGGTCGAGCCCGACCGTCGGCTCGTCGAGGACGAGGAGGAGGGGGTCGTTCACGAGCGCTCTTGCGAGGACGAGCCGCCTCTTCATCCCGCCCGAGAGCCCCTCCACGGGCTGGTCCGCCTTCTCCGCGAGCTGGACGAAGTCGAGGAGACGCTCTGCCCTCTCCCGCGCCTCCCGGGCGGGGATGCCGAAGTACCGGGCGTAGACGAGGAGGTTCTCGCGGCACGAGAAGTCGGTGTCGAGGTTCGTCTCCTGCGGGACGACGCCGAGCCGAGCCTTTATGGAGGCGGGGTCTTCCCGCACGTCCACCCCGAAGACCGAGAGTTCCCCTGCCGTCGGGGGCGAGACGCACTGGATCATCCGCATCGTCGAGGTCTTCCCCGCGCCGTTCGGCCCGAGGAACCCGAAGACCTCCCCCTCCCCGACGGTGAAACTCACGCGGTCCACGGCCCTCGCGTCCCCGTAGTCCTTGACGAGGTCGCGCGCGACGATGAGGGGAGGATGACCTCCCCCCCTCTCCCCGGCGGCAACCGCACCTCCCGCGCCCATCGCTCCTCCTCTCTTTCGCCGGCGGCACGAATTCCCTTTCGGTCCGGGGAGAGGGGGTATTTCTCCTCTCCCGCCCAACGTGAGAGCGTCGTGATCACTCCCTCGAGAATCGCCCAGAGGCTCCTCTCCGTCGACCCCGTCCGCCGGCAGGCGCTCCTCTCGTTCCTCTCGAACGCCGGGGTGACGGTGCTAGGGTTCCTCGCGACGATCTACATCGCCCACGCCGCGGGGGCAGGCGTGCTCGGCGCCTTCTTCCTCCTCCTCTCCTACTACAGCATCGCGGCCATCTTCTGCGACGGGGGTTTCGGCGCCGCGATGGTCCGGAAGGTTGCTACCGGGGAGGAGATGGACGCGTACTTCTCGGCCCACGCCGCCGCGAGGATCGCCCTCACCGCGCTCGCCGTCGCCGCAGTCCTCTTCTCCGCGCCCCTGCTCCGGGACGCGAGCGACGCGGGGCTGATCCCGTGGCTCGCCCTCGCGCTCGCCGTCGGGTCCGCCTCGGGCATCCTCGGCGCGGAGCTCTACGCCCGCGGGAGCCTCGGCATCGTCCAGGCGGGCGAGTTCCTCGGGACCGTCGTCCGGATCCTCGCGCAGGTCGCCGCCGTGGCCCTCGGGTGGGCGGTCGCCGGGATGGCCGGGGGGTTCGTCGCGGGGCTCGCCGCGACCCTCGCGGTGAACGCCCGGTTCGCCCGGCCGCGGTGGGCAACTTTTTCCCGCCGCCACCTCGCGGGCATCCTCCCCGACGCGCTCTCGAGCCTTGGCGCGGCGCTCGCCGCGGTCGCCGCCGGGTGGGCAGACACGATCGTCCTCGGGTACTACCTTGACCCGGCAGCGGTCGGGTACTACAGGACACCCCTCCAGCTCGCGTCCCTCTCCCTCTTCGTCGCGACCGCACTCTCGGCCTCCCTCTACCCGCGGGCGAGCCGGTGGCACGCGGAGGGCGACGTGGACCGGTTCCGCCGCGCCCTCGCGCGCGCCCTCTCCTACTCGCTCCTCCTCGCCGTCCCCCTCGCCTGCGGCGGGATCGCGCTCTCCGAGCGCCTCCTCTACTTCCTCTACGGCGCGGACTTTGTCGTCGCGGCGCCCGCGTTCTCCCTCCTCCTCCTCGCGCAGGTCGGCTCGGCCGTCTCCCTCCTCGACGGGATGGCGCTCTACGCGGCGGGGAGGACGCGGGCGTACTTCCTCCTCCACGCCCTCTCCTGCGCCGCGCTCGTCTTGCTCCTCGTCTCGCTCGTCCCGCCCCTCGGGATCACGGGTGCCGCCGCTGCCGTCCTCCTCGCGAGCACGGGGAAGGCCGTCGCATCCCGGATCGCGCTCCGCCGGGCGACCGGGGCCGGCGCGGAGGCCGGGACGCTCGCGCGGATCCTCGCCGCAGGTCTCGCGACGGGCGCGCTCGCCGCGCTCCTCCAGTGGCTCTTTCCCCCCGCGCACGTCGCGGTCCTCGCGGGGATCGTCCTATCGGGCGCAGCCTTCTACTTCGCCCTCATCTTCCGGCTGGAGCCCGGCCTGAGAGGGGAGATCCTCGCCCTCGCGGCCGACCTCGGGATCCCACGGTCCCTCCTGCCCTGGCGGGGACCCCCGATGACTTAATACGTCCGCGGGCCACCCTCCACACATGCCGATCCGCAGGCTCTCCGTCCGCAACTTCAAGAGCTTCAGGGAGCTCGAGATCGCGCCCGGGCCCTTCACGGTGGTGATCGGGTCGAACGCCTCGGGCAAGTCAAACCTCATCCAGGTGATCAAGTTCCTGCGGGACATCGCGAAGTACGGGCTCGAGAACGCGGTCTCGCTCCAGGGGGGGATAGAGTACCTCAGGAATACCCAGATCGGCGCCTCCGAGCCGTTCTCCCTCCGCATCGAGTACGCCCTCGAGGAGCAGCCGCAGCGGGTGGTCCCCCTCCCCTCCGGGACACCCCTCCTCTTCTCCCCGCGAGAGGTTGCTTACTCCTTCTCGCTCGCGTTCCCCCGCGGCGGGGAGGCATACGAGGTCGCGTCCGACACACTCGCCGTGACCGGGGACTTCGCCCTCCCCGGCGGGGGGACCGCGGGCGAGGGGAGGATCTGCATCTTCCGGGAGGGGGGGACCGTCAGGTACCGGATCGTGCCCCCCGCGCACCACTCCCTCCGCGCCGAGGACCTCGCCCCCCTCTCCCTCCACGTCGCGGATGGCGACGCGGGGAGGCTGGTCGCGACCATCCCGCCCCTCCTCCCGGGCGTCCCCTCGCTCGAGTGGATCTTCCGCGGGATGAAGGTGTACGACTTTGACCCCCGGCTCCTCAAGAGGGCGGTGCCGATCATGGGCAAGACCGATCTCGAGAAGGACGGGAGCAACCTCGCCATCGTGATCAAGAAGATCCTCGACGACCCCGCCCGCAGGGCCCTCTTCTCCCGGCTCCTCTCCGACCTCCTCCCGTTCGTCGACGATATCTCCGTCGAGAAGTTCATGGACATGTCGATGTTCCTCAAGGTCCGGGAGGTGTACAACAGGGAGAAGTACATCCCCGCCTCGCTCGTCTCCGACGGGACGATCAACATCTGCGCCATCCTGATCGCGCTCTACTTCGAGGGGCGGCCCGTCACCATCATCGAGGAGCCCGAGCGGAACATCCACCCCTCCCTCATCGGGAGACTCGTGGAGATGTGCAGGGATGCTTCCGCGGGAAAGCAGGTCATCGTGACGACCCACAACCCCGAGATGCTCCGGCACGTGGGGGTGGAGGAGATCCTCCTCGTCGCCCGGGGCGCGGACGGGTTCTCCCGCGTCGGCAGGCCGGCGGACAGGGAGGAGGTCCGCGAGTTCCTCGCCCACGAGATAGGGATCGACGACCTCTTCGTCCAGAACCTCCTCGACCTTGGATGAGCGCGCGGAGGCTCTACCTGCTCGTCGAGGGCAACGACGACGAGAGGTTCTTTTCACGGGTCGTCGTTCCCCTCGTCTCGCCACGCTACCGGTCCGTTCACGTCGTCCGGTACGCCGGGATGAAGAGGGGGACCGTCTGCAGGCTCGTCCGGGCCCTCCGGCACAGGGGGGACGACTACATTGTCTTTTCGGACATCGACGAGGAGCAGAGCGTGCAGGCAAAGAAGGAAGTGATCCGCGGGAGGTTCTGCGTCCTTTCCGACCGCGACATCGTCGTGATCGTCCGGGAGATCGAGAGCTGGTACCTCGCGGGCCTCGATGCCGGGGCGGAGGACGCGCTCTCCCTCCCCCATGCCCGGTCGACGGACGACATCACGAAGGAGGACTTCAACGCCCGGATCCCGCGCCGGTATTCCTCGCGGATCGCGTTCATGCACGAGATCCTCGACCGGTACTCGGTCACCGTCGCGTGCGGGAAGAACCGGTCCTTCCGGTACTACGCGACGCGTTTCCGGATCGCGCCCTGCGACGGCGCCCCGGGAGCCGGGGCCGGCTGACCCCCCTCCCCGTGCCACCATTTATATCCCATGGATTCCCTTCATTCTTTACGCGCCGGGAGGTGAGAGACTGGTGGAGAAGTGGTCGAGGGTGGTTCCCTCCGTGTTCGACAGGAAAGATTTCTGGACCGTGGTCCTCGCACTCACCACGGTCTTTGCGTTCCTCATGAATTTTTACGGCATGGAACGGGACCTCCTGCCCCTCACCTCCCACCTCTTCTACATCCCCATCGTAATCGCGGCCTACTGGTTCCCGAGGAACGGCGTCACGGCGACCGTCGCGATCGCGATGGCGTACCTCGGCACCGTCTACCTCTCGCAGTACCCGGACCTTGGGAGCATCACGCAGGCGACCACGTACTTCTACGTCTTCGTCGCGATCGGCGTGATCGTCGCGTCGCTCTCGAGCACCCAGAAGGAGCAGGAGCGGCGGTACCGCGCGATCTTCGAGTCCTCGGAGGCCGGGGTCTTCCTCGTCGTCAACCTGAAATCGGGGCCCGTGATCGAGGAGGTGAACCAGAAGGGAGCCTCCCTCCTCGGCTACCGGCCGGGGGAGCTCGCGGGCAGGCCGTTCCTCGACCTCTTCCCCATCGGGAAGGAGAGGAAGGAGATCACCGATAGTGTCTCCCGCGGGGGATCGCTCTCGGACCACGAGTGCCACCTCCGCCGGAAGGACGGGCACGTCCTCCACTGCCTCCTCGCCGCGGGTCCCCTCCCCGGGAGGCGGACGGTCTACACGGTCGTGGACATCACGGAACGGAAGAGGGCCGAGGAGGAGGTCATGGCATCGCGGCGGCAGTACGTGGATGCCCTCAACGCGATGCTCGACGGGATCGTCCTCGTCGGCAGGAAGGGGGAGATCGTCCTCCTCAACTCGACCCTCGCCCACTGGCTCTCCCTCTCGGGGAGGGAGAACGAGATCGTGGGCAGGGACGCGGGGGTCGCGATCCCCTGCCTCCGGGGGCAGGCCCGCGAGGCGATCCGGGCCGTCTTCGAGACCGGGGAGAGCGGCCGGCTCACGCTGTCCCACGTCGTCCGCGGGAAGGAGCACTTCTTCGACACGCACATAATCCCGGTCCTCGACGGAGGGGAGGTGACGAGGGTGATGGTGATCATGCGGGACATCACCCGCCGCCGCGAGCTCGAGCGCGAGAAGAAACGGGCGTACGAGCAGATCGAGAAGAACATCGAGCAGTTCGCGGTCCTCGGGGACCACATCCGCAACCCCGTCCAGGTGATCCTCGGCATCGCGGAGCTCGAGGGGGGGCCGTTCGCCGAGAGGATCCGCGACCAGGTCCGCGAGATCGAGAGGACAGTCGTCCAGCTCGACAGGGGCTGGGTCGAGTCCGAGAAGATCCGGAAGTTCATCAGGAAGTACTACGGGATCGGCGAGGAAATCGGGGACCCGGGGGAAAAAAATTCGAAATGAGTCCCGCTGTCTCGCCGGGGGATGGGAGAATGGTTAATTTTGCCGCGGCGCGCACACATTACGTGGGAAGGGTGAGCACGTGCAGGTCTCCATGAGGCTCGAGATGAGGGACGCGCCCGGGCAGCTGGTCGCGGCCCTCCGCCCCATCTCGGAGGTGGGCGGGAACATCATCGCCGTCATCCACCAGCGCGACAAAAAGACGGCGAGGGGGGAGATGCTGAGCGTCCAGATCGTGCTCGAGCTGCCCGACCAGAAGCTCTCCGAGCTCATCCGGGTCATCAGGGAGCAGGGCGTCCACATCCTCGCCATCGGGCACGAGCGCCTCCTGTACGAGCGGACGGTCATCGTGATCGGCCACCTCATCCACACCGACCTCGGCGACACGGTCGACCGCATCGACAGGACGGGGTTTGCCGAGGTGACGGCGCTCCAGATCGCGATGCCCGCCATCACGCAGGTCTCCTCGGCCCGGCTCGTGATCAAGGCAATCAACAGGCAGGACATGGAGCAGGCGATGGAGATCCTCCGCGCCGTCGCGAAGGAGAAGGAGTTCCTCCTCGTCGAACCTCTGGAGGAGATCGCGTGAGGCTCGCGATCCTCGGGATGGGATCCGTGGGCAAGGGCCTCCTCTCGGCCCTCGGGGAGCGCGACCTCGGCTTCGTCGTCACGGCGGTCGCGGACTCGCGCAGCGCCCTCATCGACAGGGACGGGATAGACCCTGCCGAGGTCCTCGAGGCAAAGAGGCTCCACGGGGTCTGCGGGGACACGTCCCTCTCGGCGATGGACGTCGTTTCGAAGGCCCCGTACGACGTCCTCGTCGAGGTGACGCCCACGAACGCGGCGACGGGGGAGCCGGGCCTCACCCACATCCTCGCCGCCCTCTCGCGCGGCCGCCACGTCGTCACCTCGAACAAGGGGCCGATCGCGCGGGAGTACGCCCGGCTGAAGCGCTGCGCCGCGGAGCACGGCGTCATGCTCCGATACGAGGCGACCGTCGGCGGGGCGATCCCCGTCATCCACACGCTCGAGCACGGCCTCGCGGGGAACAGGATCCTCGCGGTCTTCGGGGTCCTGAACGGGACGTGCAACTACATCCTCACGCGGATGGCCGCCGAGGGGCTCTCCTACGAGCAGGCGCTCCTCCAGGCCCGCGAGGCAGGGTACGCGGAGGCGGACCCGACGTACGACGTGAAGGGGATCGACTCCGCGATCAAGCTCGTTATCCTCGCGAACACCTTCTGGAAGAGGCCGGTCGCGCTCGAGGACGTCTCCGTGACGGGGATCGACATGCTCACGGTCGACGCCCTCCGCCTCGCCGGCGAGCAGGACTGCACCATCCGGCTGATCGCCGAGGCGATCCCCGAGAGGGGGATCCTCCGGGTCGCTCCCCGCCTCCTCCCGCTCTCCCACCCGCTCGTCGTCGAGGGGACGCTGAACGCGATCACGATCGAGACGGACCTCGCGGGCGAGATCACCCTGATAGGGAAGGGCGCGGGCTCGAGGGAGACCGCGAGCGCGATCATCGGCGACCTCCTCGCCATCCGTGGTGCGCATGAGGGGCGTCATCAGAAAGCGCCGTGAGTTCCTCTCCCTGATGCGGGCCTGCACGGTCGAGCGCGGGTACTTCACGGTGGCCGACATCCAGAGGCTCGCCGGCGTCCCGCGGAGCACGGCGCAGGACTGGATCCGCCGCCTCCTCGAGGAGGGGTGCGTGGTCGTCCGGGAGCAGAAGATGGGGCGCAACCCCGCGAAGTACGCGGCGATCAGCGCGCTCCCCTCGAGCGCCTGCCGGCGGATCTTCACGACGGTGGACGGCGACAGGGTCGAGATCTACCACGAGTGCCTGAGCAGCGCCTGCGCGGCGTTCTGCGCGTACCACCACGCGCGGGCATCCGGCGTGCTCGAGGAGGTCGAGAGGGACGGGACACTGCTGCGCGAGCGGGCGCGCCTCGGCGAGACCCACGTCGAGATCGGGCTCTACCCCGCCTGCGCCGTCGGCGTGGCCGGGGTCTACCGGGAGGGCGACGAGATCGTCCAGAAGATCCGGTGCATCGGGGGCCCCGCCTACTCCCTCACCGACATGATGGCGAAGGCCGAGGGTGTCTGCGAGGTCAGGGTGGGGAAGAGGGGGGAGATCGTGGAAGGGTGCGTCCGGACGCGTGCGCTCTCCCACCTCGTCATCGGTATCGACGACACGGACTCGCGGGACGGCGGGGCGACATTTGCGCTCGCGCTCGCGCTCCTCCAGCACCTCGGGAGGGTGAAGGGGGTCCTCCCGATCGGCCACCGGATCGCGATGCTCTCCCCGGACGTGCCCGAGAAGACGACCGGCAACTCCTGCAGCTACATCGAGGTCGCGGTCCCGCCGGGGGAGTACGAGAGCATTCGCGAGAAGTCCCTCCTCTTCGTGCAGGACGAGTCGCTCTCGCCCGAGTGGGGGATGGCGTTCCGGCGCGGCTTCTCGGTTCCCGAGGGGCTGCGCGCGTTCGGCGCGAGGGCGCGGAGGGAGAGGATCCCGCCCGGCGAGGCCCCGCGGGTCGCCGCGGCGCACGGCGTCGACCTCTACGGGGGGAGGGGGAGGACGGGCGCGCTCGCGGCAGTCGCCCTCTCCGGGCTCCCCCACGACGTCCTCCTCCGGCCCTACGCCCCGATCCCGGGGTCCGCGGGGTGAACCCCGCGGGGCCGCGACCGACCGCTTTTTCCCGGCTGCGTGCGATAATTCTCCCGTGCACGCGGACGGACGCGGGACAGGGGACGCGGGGCACCGGGATGCCTTCCGCGCGTTCCAGAGGTCCGAGGCAACCGAGCACCTCGTCTACGAACGGCTCGCGGGGATGGTCCGGGACGCGGGGAACGCCGCGGTCCTGCGGGAGATGGCCGCCGAGGAACTCGCGCACGCCCGGTTCTGGCAGGGATACACGGGCGAGGAGGCCGCGCCGGACAGGCTCCGCGCCGCGTGGTACCTCCTCCTCGCGTGGGTGCTCGGGGTCACCTTCGCGGCGAAGCTCATGGAGAGGGGGGAGCACAGGTCCATCAGCGCGTACAGGGCCCTCTCGGGGGTCGTTGCCGGCATCGACGAGGTCGTCCGGGACGAGGAAGACCACGAGAGGGCGCTCCTCTCCATGCTCTCCGAGGAGAGGCTCGCCTACATGGGCTCGATCGTGCTCGGGCTGAACGACGCCCTCATCGAGTTTTCCGGGAGCCTCGCCGGGTTCACGTTCGCCCTGCGGGAGACGAGGCTCGTCGCGGCGGCGGGGATCGTCATGGGGATCGCGGCCGCGCTGTCGATGGCATCATCCGAGTACCTCTCCCAGAAGTCTGACCGGAAGGGGCAGGACCCCTCGAGGGCCGCCCTCTACACGGGTGCCGCGTACATCGCCACGGTCCTCGTCCTCGTCCTCCCGTTCGTCCTCGCCGGGGACCCGCTCGTCGCCCTCGGGTTGACCATCGCCGCCGCGATCCTCGTCATCGCGGCCTTCTCTGCCTATGTCTCCGTCACCCTCGACACCCCGCTCTGGAGTCGGTTCGCGGAGATGGCGGTCCTCTCACTCGGGATCGCGGGGATCTCGTTCCTCGCGGGGATCGCGGTCCGCGCCCTCCTCCACGTGGATGTCTAGGGAGTATAGAGAGGAGGCCTTGAGGATTCGCACGCTGCGCGGGGCGTGAAAAACAGGGCGTTTTTTCTATCACCGCAGGTCGCCCCGGGACACCCCCGCGGTTTTTCCATTCACGCGGTCTTTACCCTGTAGAGAGGTTTCCGCGCGTCCCTGATGTTGAACTTCGCGATGATGAGCCCGCTTGCGCGCAGCCGTGCGAGCGCGTTCCTGATCGTCCGCGGGGAGAACGGGACCACGCCGATGATCTCGTGCAGCGTCCTCTCCCTGCCGTCCGAGAGGAGCGCGTAGACTGCCTTCGCAGACGACGGCAGGCGGTCGACGAGCGGGACCTGCCTGCCCACCTCAGCCCCTTCGGCCGGGGCCGGGGCCGATGCCACTGTCATTGCACCTTACTCCTTCTTTTTTTCCGTGTATTCGCGCGTCTCTCCTGCGCCGGGTTGCCCCGGCGCGTCACCCCGCGCCGCGGGGATCATTTGTTCGATATTTTACGAACATTTGAGTATGTACGAACCATATGTATTTATACTTTTCGTGCGCATTCTCGGTACAACGGAGGGCCACGCGTGACGACCGGCGAATCCCCGCGGGAGGGGGCACAGAGGTTCATCCGGATCTGCGCGTCCGACCGCGGCCTCGTGGCGATCGACAGCCCGCTCAAGGGCAAGATCCTCGAGATCCTCGAGGCAGGCGAGACCGACTTCGAGGAGATCGTGAGCCGGTCGGGCAGGGCGAAGTCGACCGTCTCTGCGCACTTAAAAGCCCTCACGGAAGCGGGAATCGCGGTCTCGAGGCCCGATCCCTCGGACGGCCGCAGGCGGCTCTTCTCCCTCAACGGCAAGATCATCATGCGGACCCTCGCGCTCGACCGCGACATGGAGTGGATCGACCGGTTCTTCCCCGGGAGCCTCCCCCCCGATGCGACGACCCGCGATGTCTACAGCGTCATCCTCACGAGCCTGCGCGTGAGCCTGATCTCGGAGGGGATCGAGATGCACCCCCTCTTCTCGCGCGCGGGGCGGAGGGCGGGGGAGGCGATCTACCCCCTCGTGAGGGACGACGACACCCGGTCCTTCATCTCCCGCGTCTCGCGGTTCTGGGAGAGTCACGGCCTTGGGACGCTCGCGCTCGAGCGGGCGGATCCCCCGACGCTCGTCATCAGGGATTGCTTTGAGTGCGCAAGACTCCCCATGACGGGAAAACCGGAGTGCTCATTCGGCGCCGGGATCCTCTCTGCCCTCTTTTCCGCGCACTGCGGCGACGCGAGGGAGGCCGTCGAGAAGAACTGCTACGCGACGGGGAGCAACCTCTGCAGGTTCGAGATCTGGGAGGCGGGGGGGGACATCCCCCGGGCCCGGTAGACCGCCACGAAGGGAAATGTTTTTGCTCTCGGTGGGAATGTGACACGTGAGGGGAGGAAACCCCGCACATCCAGCCTCCCCGCCACGCGCCCATGATCACCGTCCTCTACGTCGACGACGAGCCGGCCCTGCTCGACCTCACGAAGATGTACCTCCAGAGGACCGGTCGCTTCTCCGTGGACGTCGCCGACTCCGCGTTCCGGGCCCTCGAGATGCGGAAAACGCGGAAGTACGACGCGATCGTCTCCGACTACCAGATGCCGGGGATGGACGGTCTTTCCCTCCTCCGGGCGATCCGCAAGTCCGGGGACGCAACGCCGTTCATCATCTTCACCGGGAAGGGGAGGGAGGAGGTCGCAATACAGGCCTTCGAGAGCGGCGCGGATTTCTACATCCAGAAGGGCGGGGACGTGAAGGCCCAGTTCGCCGAGCTCGGGCGCAAGATAGAGAGGGCCGTCGAGCTCCGGAGGGCCGAGGACGACCGCCGCGAGGTGGACGAGCGGCTCCGCCAGATCATCGACTTCCTCCCGGACGCGACGTTCGCAATCGACAGGGACGGGACTGTGATCGCGTGGAACAGGGCGATGGAGAGGATGACCGGCATCCCGGCGGGGGAGATCCTCGGGAAGGGGAACTACGAGTACGCGCTCCCCTTCTACCGCGAGCGCCGCCCCGTCCTCGTCGACCTCGTCCTCCGGCACGATCCCGCGACAGAAGCGAAGTACCCGTACGTGCGGAGGGTGGGCAGGAAACTCTACTCCGAGATCTCCATCCCCCACCTCAACGGCGGGAAGGGTGCCCACCTCTGGTTCACCGCGTCCCCGCTCTACGACCGCAGCGGCCGGATCACGGGCGCGATAGAGTCCATCCGGGACATCACCGAGCGCAAGAGGGCTGAATCCGCCCTCGCGGAGAGCGAGAAGCGATTCCGCGACCTCTCCGACCTCCTCCCCCTCACCGTCTTCGAGATGGACCGGCACTGCGTCCTTTCCTACGCGAACAGGGCCGCTTTCGAGATGTTCGGCTACACCCGCGGGGATTTCGAGGGGGGGCTCTCCGCCCTCCAGATGATCGCCCCGGAAGACAGGGAGAGGGCCCGGGTGGCGATAGATGCGATCCTCTCCGGGAAGCGCAAGCCGCCGCTCCCCCCGGGCGACTACACGGGCCTCCGGAAGGACGGGTCGAGATTCCCCCTCACGGTCTATTCCTCCCCCATCGTCTCGGGGGACACGATCGTGGGCATCCGCGGGATCATCACCGACAACACGTCGCGGAAGGCATACGAGGACGCCCTCCGCGAGCGGGAGAGTCTCTACCGGACGATCTTCGAGACGGCGGGGACGGCGATGGTCCTCATCGAGGCCGACGGGACGATCAGCCTCGCGAATTCCGGCTTTGCACGTTTAAGCGGGTATTCCAGAGAAGAGATCGAGAACAGGAAGAAATGGATGGAATTCGTGGTCCCCGAAGACCTCGACCGGATGGTCGCGCAGCACCGCCTCCGCAGGACCGACCCGGAGAAGGCCCTCAAATCCTACGAGTTCCGGTTCGTCACGAGGACCGGGGAGATCCGCGACATCCACCTGACCGTGGACATCATCCCGGGCACGGACAGGAGCGTTGCCTCCCTGCTCGACTTCACGGAGCGCAAGAGGGCTGAATCCGCCCTCCGCGAGGCGACGGCAGAGTACACGCACCTCCTCGAGAGTGTCCAGGACGTGTACGTGAGGGTCGACCTCGGGGGGAGGCTTGTCAAGGCGAGCCGCTCGTTCGCAACGCTCCTTGGGTACGACGACCTCGCCGAGTGCATCGGGAAACCGGTCGCGGAGACGTTCTATTTCCACCCCCCGGACTGGGAGAGGTTCCTTGAGGAGGTCCTGCGGGAAGGGAGAGTGACGGACTACGAGATCGTCCTGAAGAGGAAGGACGGGTCCCCGGTCATCGTCTCGACGAACAGCCACCTCTGGTACGGGCCGGACGGGACCCTCCGCGGCGTCGAGGGGATCTTCCGCGACGTCACCGAGCGCAAGGCCTTCGAGAAGGCGCTCGCGGAGAGCGAGGCTTGCTACAGGGACGTCGTCGAGACGCGGACGGAGCTCATCTCGCGGTTCACTCCGGACGGGACGCACGTCTTTGCAAACGACGCGTACTGCAGGTACTTCGGTCTCCCGCGGGAGGGGATCATCGGGAGGCGTTTCAGGCCAAATATCCCCCCCGAGGACAGGAAACGGCTCGCGGAGTTCTTTTCCTCCCTCACCCCGGAGAACCCGGCCGGGACGATCGTCCACAGGGTCGTCCTGCCGGACGGGAGGGTCCGGTGGCACAGGTGGACAGACCGGGCGTTCTTCGACGGGGAGGGGCGCGCCGTCGAGTACCAGTCGGTGGGACAGGACATCACGGACCTCGTCGAGGCCGAGGAACGGCTCCGGCTCTCGTTCGAGGCGACGAGGGACGGGTACTGGGACTGGGACATCCCAACCGGGAACGCGTTCTTCAGCCCCCAGTACCACAGGATGCTCGGGTACGAGCCGGGGTCGTTGCCCGGACACTACGCGACGTGGAGGAGCCTCGTCCACCCCGACGACATCGCCCGGACGGAAGGCGAGATATGGAGGGCGCTTATGGCGGGCGAGGAGGGATTCTCGGTCGAGTTCCGGATGCGGCGGAAGGACGGCGACTGGGCGTGGATCCTCGCGCGCGGGATGGTCGTCGGGAGGGACGAAGAGGGAAGGCCTCTCCGGATGGTGGGCACCCACGTGGACATCACCGACCGGAAGGTGATAGAGGAGGCACTCCGCGAGGCGAACCGGAAGATCACCCTCCTCTCGGGCATCACGCGCCACGACATCGCAAACCAGCTCACGGCGATCCGGGGGTACGCGGCGATCGGCGCGGGGAGCACGGCGGATCCCGACGCGGGGGCACTCTTCCGGAAGATCGACGAGGCCAGCGAGAAGATCGCGCGGTTCCTCGAGTTCACGAAGGTGTACCAGGAGATCGGGGTGCACGCCCCGACGTGGCAGTCGATCCGCGAGGTCGTCCGCGGCCTCGACCCGGGCCCCCTCACGGTGACCTGCGACTGCGACGCCGAGGTCCTCGCCGACCCGATGCTCGGGCGGGTCTTTGGAAACATCGTCGAGAACGCGTCCCGCCACGGGGGGAAGGCGACCCGCGTCTCGGTCTCGTGCGAGGAGCGCGAGGACGGGCTCCTCGTGGTAGTAGCCGACGACGGGGTCGGGATCCCCGCGGGGGAGAAGGAGAGGATCTTCGAGAAGGGTTACGGGAATCACACGGGGTTTGGCCTCTTCCTCGCGCGGGAGATCCTCGCCCTCACGGGGATCGCGATCCGCGAGACAGGCACGCCCGGAGAGGGGGCGCGCTTTGAGCTCCTCGTCCCCCACGGGAAGTACAGGCGCGTATTTATGTCACGTGGGAACAGAAAAATGGAGTGAACAGGATGAATCCCGCCGCGTCCCCGGGGGAGGATGCACGCCACACGGCCAAGAGGCTGCTCCCCGTGGTCCTGCTCGTCGCGACGACCGCGGCCGGGTTTGCCATCTGCGTGCTCGCCCTCATGGCGGGCTGGCTCACGATCTTCCAGAACGTCCTCTACATCCCGATCATCATCGCGTGCGTCTACTTCCTGCGGCGGGGGTTCGCCGTCTCTGTCGGGATCGCGCTCGGCTACTTTGCGCTGATGGCCCGGTTCTCGCAGGATCCCGCCGTCCTTCAGGGGGCCCTCATCCGGGTCGCGATCTTCGTCCTCGTCGCGGCGGTCGTCACGTACCTCGCCGAGGTCCGGGCCCGCGCAGAGCGGGACCTGCGGGAGGCAAACGAGTACCTCACGAACCTCATCGCGTATGCGAACGCCCCCATCGTCGTCTGGGACAGGGACTACCGGATCACGCGGTTCAACAGGGCGTTTTCCCAGCTCACCGGGATCCCACCCGGGGAGGCGATCGGGTCGCGCATCGGGATCCTCTTCCCCGAGGCGACCCGCGAGTCCTCAATGGAGGTCATCCGCCGGGCGACCGCGGGAGAGGCAATGGAAGTCGCCGATATCCCGGTCCTCCAGCGGACCGGGGAGGTGAGGACGGTCCTCTGGAACTCGGCGAACATCCACGGGCCCGACGGGGTCTCGGTCATCGCGACGATCGCGCAGGGGCAGGACATCACCGAGCGCAAGAGGGTGGAAGAGGCCCTCCAGATGGCGAACAGGAAGCTCAACCTCCTCTCCTCCATCACCCGGCACGACATCAACAACCAGCTCACCGTCATCCAGGGCTACGCGGCGCTCCTCTCCGAGGAGCGGCTCGACCCGGCGATACAGGAGAGGGTGGGGGTGATCGCGAGGGCCGCGGAACGGATCGCGGCGATCATCCGGTTCACGAAGGAGTACGAGAGCATCGGCGTCCACGCGCCGGCGTGGCACGACTGCCGGCAACTCGTGGATACCTCGGCCCGGGAGGTCTCGCTCGGCGACGTGC
Organism: Methanolinea sp.; assembly: GCA_030055515.1. Lineage (NCBI taxonomy): Archaea > Methanobacteriati > Methanobacteriota > Methanomicrobia > Methanomicrobiales > Methanoregulaceae > Methanolinea > Methanolinea sp. The sequence goes on from JASFYI010000005.1 coordinate 121,300, forward strand.
GGGTCGTAAACGACATCCCCGCGGGGCTCGAGGTCTTCGCCGACCCCCTCATCCACAGGGTCATCTTCAACCTCGTGGACAACGCCGTCCGGTACGGGGGGAAGGTCACGAGGGTCCGGTTCGCCGCCGAGGAGGCTGGTGACGGATGCACGATCACCTGCGAGGACGACGGGCACGGCATCCCCGCGGAGGAGAAGGAGAAGATCTTCGGGAGGGGCTACGGGAAGAACACCGGGATGGGCCTCTTCCTCTCCCGCGAGATCCTCGCGATCACGGGGATCTCCATCCGGGAGACCGGCAGGCCGGGAGAGGGTGCACGGTTCAAGCTCCTCGTCCCCCGCGGGAAGTACAGGGTTGCTTCCACGTGACCGCGCTCCCCCTCCCGCAAAGTGCGATCGTTTCACCGGGGGGAGGGAATGTTTATTTATATAGGGATCTCTCATCTCATCCAGAGCAAAGGTGAGACCATGAGAATCCCCCTATTCATGCTCCTCGCGTGCGGGATCCTCGCGTCCTGCATGGTGACACTCTCCTGCGTGGCGGATGAACCCCAGGAGTTCCCGGGCGATTCACCGTCATGCGACACGTGCGGCACAGTCCCGCTCGGGGACGGTGACGACGGCGTTCCCCCCGGCAACGGGCAGGGTGGGGATGAGCAGGGTGACGGTGATGCCGGCGACGCGGGCGAGATCGTCGTCCTCCCGGAGGACGAAGGGGTTCCCGGCCCCGTGTGGGCGTTCCCCGATCCATCCTGCGTGGTGCAGGGCGAGCCGATCTGGATCCACGGCACCGCGGAGGGCAACCCGCCGGTCGTCGCGGTCTGGATCTTCGGGGAGGGGTACTTCTCCTACACGACCCTCGAGGTGACCGGGAAGGGGACGTTCGACCTCGAGATCCCGGGCGAGGAGACTGCAACGCTTTCCCCCGGCGACTACTTCGTGATCGCCCAGCACCCGATGGAGAACGGTGCCCTCGACGTCTCCCCGGACGAGACGATGGAGAGGGTGTGCAGCACCTCGCCCGAGCCCGGGACGGTCCTCTTCCCGCTGAAGGGCGATGGCGCGCTCGCGGGGCAGGAGGCGTTCGAGGCGGTCCTCGGGGCGATCGAGGATCCCGCGGTCGACGACGTCGCGTTCGCGTTCAAGTTCCCGGTCGATACCGTGGAGGCCACGGGGGACGAAGGGGGAGACAGCGAAGCGGAGCCGATCTCCGAGCCGATCCCCCTCAAGCAGGTGAACGCGACACCGGCAGCGAACTTCACGGCGTCCCCGACCACGGGCCCCGCCCCGCTCGAGGTGACCTTCACCGACACGTCGGCGGGCGTCGTCCACTCGAGGTTCTGGACATTCGGCGACGGGACGACCGCGTGGAGCAACGGGAGCGCGACCGTGACCCACGTGTACGCGTTGCCCGGGAACTACTCCGTCTCACTCACCGTGGCAAACGACGGGGGCGAGGACACCCTCGCGCGGGACGACCTCGTCCGCGTGGCGCCGTCCGGACCGCGGCCGATCCCGTTCTTCACGGCGAACAGGACGTTCGGGGTCGCCCCGCTCACCGTCCAGTTCACGGACAGGTCGAAGCGCGGGCCGCTCGCGTGGCACTGGGACTTCGGCGACGGGAACACCTCGTCCGAGAAGGACCCGGTCCACACCTACGCGTCCCCCGGGACCTACACGGTCACCCTCACGGTCTGGAACAGCGGCGGGAGCGCGACCGCGTCGCTCCCCGTCATGGTGCGGGCAGCGCCGGTCTTCCCGGTCCCCACGCCGACCGTGACGATCCCGCTATTGCCCACCATCTCCCCGCGCCCGACCCTCCCGCCGCTCCCCGGCCAGCCGCCGGTCGCGTTCTTCAAGGCGAACGTGACCATGGGCAGGGCCCCGCTCGCGGTCCAGTTCACCGACATGTCCTTCAATGCCCCCACCGCGTGGGCGTGGGACTTCGGTGACGGGGCGAACTCCACCGAGAGGAACCCGGTCCACGTGTACGTGCTCCCCGGGACCTACACGGTCACCCTCACGGTCCGCAACGCTGCGGGCGAGGGATCGACGCAGAGGCCGGTCTTCGCGCGGTGACCGGCACTCCCCCTCCCCTTTTTCCCCCTTTTCCCGCTCCCCGGGCCCTCCCCGTACCCCGCACCCGGTTTTCCCGCCCGGGAAACACTTTTTACTTCCCGTACCTCCATTCCTTATCGTGGTGGCGAGAATGCGTCTCTGTCTCCCCGTGCTCTTCCTCCTGATCGGAATCCTCCTCTCCCCGTGCACCGCCTCGGACGAACCCGCGGACGGGACCGTCGTTCCGGCCGACGCCGGCGGCGGGGTCGCGGGCATCGCCGAGGCCGCGAGGGGCGGGCCCCCGCTTCCCCCCCGCGCGGACTTCGCGGTCTACGGGCCGACGACCGGCCCCGCGCCGTTCCGCGTCCAGTTCTTCGACAACACGTCCGGGACACCCCCGTTCCGCCACCGGTGGGACTTCGGGGACGGGGGTGCCTCGACCGAGATGAACCCCGTCCACGTCTACACCCAAAATGGCGTCTACACGGTGACGCTCGCCGTCGAGGGCCCGTACGGCTCTGACAGCGTGGCAAAGGAGGGCTACATCCGGGTGATGAACGCGACCCCGGCCGCAAACTTCACGGCGTCCCCGGCCTTCGGTCCCGCCCCGCTCGAGGTGACCTTCACCGACACGTCGGCCGGCGTCGTCCACGAGAGGTTCTGGGAGTTCGGCGACGGGACGACCGCGTGGAGCAACGAGAGCGCGACCGTGACCCACGTCTACACCCTGCCCGGGAACTACACGGTCTCGCTCACCGTCCGGAACGAGGGGGGCGAGGATCGGCTGGCGCGCCCCGGCTGCGTCACCGTGCTCCCCTCGGGCCCGCCCCCGATCCCCTACTTCGTCGCAAATCCCCCCTTCGGCTTTGCGCCGCTCACCGTCCGGTTCCGGGACATGTCGGTGCGGTCGCCCACCGCGTGGTTCTGGGACTTCGGCGACGGGGTGACGTCCACGGAGAGGAACCCGGTCCACACCTACGCGCTCCCCGGGATCTACACGGTCGCGCTCACGGTGGGGAACGCCGGCGGGACCGCGACCTCCACGGGAACGGTCGTCGTGCGGTCACCGACCACGGTCCCCACGCCGGCAACGACGGTCACCACCCCGCCGACGACCCCCGTTCCGCCCGCAAAGCCGCCCGTCGCGTTCTTCAGGATGAACGTGACCATCGGGAAGGCACCGCTTTCCGTCCGGTTCACCGACATGTCGTTCTTTGCACCGGCATCGTGGCACTGGGACTTCGGCGACGGGAACACCTCGTCCGAGAGGAACCCGGTCCACACCTACGTCTCCCCCGGGACATACACGGTGACGCTCACGGTGCGCAACGCCGCGGGCGAGAGCACGACGTCGCGGCCGGTCTTCGCGCGGTGACCGCGCCGCACCATTTTTCGCACCTATTTCCCCGCGGGAGTCCGGGAGAACGCTTCACGCCGCCTCCTCCCCCTCCCGCTGGCCGGGGCACGCCCCCGCATTCCCCCCGCAGGCGGAAACGACCCTCGCGGGGTCGAACCTGACGTGGATCTCCCTCGTCCTGCCCCTCCCCGCCGTCCTCCGGGCGCGGACCGCGATCGCCCCCGCCTCCTCGAGCCTCCGGACCCTCTGGTGGAACGCGGCGTAGCTCATCCGCACCCGCATCGTGACCGCGTCGAAGAGGAGGCCCGCCGTGAGGGGGACGCCGGGCTCGGCGAGGACAAGCCTCGCGGCCTGGAGGAGGATCTCCCGCTCCTCGCCGGAGAGCGCCTCCACGCAGTCCTCGAGCCGGGCATCCCGCGATGCCTCGAACGCCGCCTCCACGTGCCCCGCGGTGATCTCCCGGTCCCCCGCCCTCTCCGCGGCGAGCGCCGCCCTCCGGAGGAGGTCGATTCCCACCCGGAGGTCCCCGCAGGAGACGGTCTTCTCCACGACGAGGTCGAGCACGTCGCCGGGGAGCACGCCGGGGAGGAGTGCGCGGCGGGCCCTGTCGCGCAGGATGCCGGCGACCTCCTCCCTCGCGTAGGGCGAAAACGGGATCTCGGCCGCGTAGAGGACCGAGACGACCGCGGGGTCGAGCGCGCGGGAGAGGTCGGTCCCGGGGTTCCCGACAACGAGGAGGACGCCGGCCCTCGCCCCGGGGTACGCCTCGTGGAGCCGGAGGAGCGCGGAGAGGACCTGGTCGAGGACCCTCCCGGCGAGCAGCAGGTTCGCGTCGTCGAGGCAGACGGAGAGGACGCGCTTCTCCGCGGCAAGGCCCTTCCCGATCCGGTCGAGGACCTCGCGGACGGGGCTGCCGAGGGCGGGCGGGGCGTGCCCGTAGATCGCGGTGTGGATGCGGGAGAGGACCGCGTGGAGCGTCCGCTCGCCCTGGCAGTGGACGTGGACCGGGACGATCTTCCGCGTCGCCTCCTCGACCTCGGCAAATATCCTCCGGACGCAGGTCGTCTTCCCGGTCCCCGGCGGTCCCCGCAGGAGCGCGTTCACGGGCCTGCCGCCGTGCAGCCCGGGCTGGAGGCAGTACGCGATCTCCCGGAGCTGGGAGTCGCGGAAGAGGATCTCCTCGGGGAGGAAGTCTGCCTCGAGGACCTCGCGGTCGCGGAACACGGAGTTCCCGAGCGGGCCGATCACCGGGGCCATGCACGATCGGATCGGCCACCGGCTACTTGAAGGAGAGCGGGGCGCGGGGTGAAAGTGGACGCGGGGGATCCCGCAAGCGGGCCTCGTGCGCACATGCGTCAGGCAAATTCATCCAGTACCTTTCCGAGTTTCTCGAACTCGCCGTACCGGACCGTCCAGAACGAGGGGCCGTCGCGCACCGGAAAGACGGGGACCGCGTCGGAGAAGAGGATGCCAAAGACGGCTCCGCGGCCCGAGAAGAGATATTCGAGCGGTTCGAGGTACCCCCTCGCCCCCTTGAGGAGAGCCATGTACTCGAGGAGCTGGACGAGCCCCTCCCCCGCGTACGCGGGGTCGTCGGTGTACTTCACCTCGCCGACGAGGACCCTTTGCTCTCCCGTCTCCCCGTCGCGGACCTCGAGGAGGATGTCCGGCCTCCCGGACCAAATGGCCGCCGGGGATCCCCCCGTCGCCTCGCAGAAGGCCTCGAGGGCGCGGATCTTCCTCCCGGGGAACGAGTCAGGGTTTCGCAGGGCTGCTCTTGCCTCCTCGATTCCCTCCCACAGGGCATAGTTTCCCGCCGCGTTGTGGAAGATCCGGAACGTCTTTTCCCCCGCCGTCCAGCGCGCGACGCAGCTTTCGCCCTCCTCGAGCGGGTAAAAGACGATGCGTGCACCCCGCTCCCTGTAGTGGCGGATGATCCGCACGACCCAGAAGAGCTCAAAGAGCGCTTCGTCCCTCCCCGGCCTGATGAACGTCTCGTAGAGGAGCCACCGCGCCGTCCCGGGATCCCACTCGTGGGCCATCAGCCGGCGGTAGAAGAGCAGGAGCCGGGCCGCATCCCGGTAGAGGGGGAGCCGGGCCTTGAGCGCGCGGGAGACCATCCTCTCCGTGACCCTTGCCTCCCCGGCGGGGATCCTCCTCATGTACACATTCCCCGAGAGGAGAGAGGGCACAACCCTCCCGAGGTTTGCCTCCCCCACCCATGCCGAGACCCACCCGTACTCCTTCTCCAGCGCTTCCCGCATGTCGTTCTCGAGGATGTCGGAGATGATCGAGACGATCTCCCGGAGGACGAGGTTTTCCGGCGTACCGTACTCGCGCTCAATCCTCTCACAGACATAGCAGGGATTCCTCGAGCCTGGCCTGCACCGCGCCCGGAACGTCTTGTGCCAGTCGATCCTCCCCCGCACCTCCCCCTCGTACTCCTCGTCCCGAGCCTCGACCGTCGTTTTAACCCGGTGCAGCCGTTCCGCGAGGATGCGGGCGAAAGGGATCACGCCGGGGTACTCCTCTCCATCGCTCCCCTCCTGGATACGCTCCGAGAGGACGAAGTGGATGCGCAGGATCTTCTCGAGGGCAGATATCGAAGGAAGGTAGCCCCCCTCCCGGAAGAACGTGGAAAGACCCCTTCTCTCTATTCTCCCCTCCTTCAGGAAGGCGAGGAGGTCGGGCGCGATCTCCTCGACGAGGATCTCTGGGTCGGTGACCATTCACTTCGAGGTTTCCCTTGGGATCCCAAGGAATTCCCGGGCGTATTCCACCATGTACTCCTTGTCCCTCACGCACTGCAAGCCTTCGAGGATTTTGATGAACTCTCTTTGATCCTCCTCGCGGAGACCCTCAAACTGGGGGACGACATACATCACGAGCGCGGACTCCCACCCGTCACGTCCCGAGTGCAGGATGCACCTGATGACGTCGTGGATGATGGCAGGGCCGATCTTCCTCTTCTCGTTGATCCTCTCCCACGCCCCGGCGACCTCCGCTGCCATCCCCTCCGGGAGGTCGATGCCCCACCGCCGCGCATACTCCTCGACGAGCGCCCTGTCGATCCGCGGCGGCACGTTCACGGGGACGAATGCGAAGCGCCGCATGAAGGCGTAGCTCATCTCGTAAAGGCTGCTCTTGTCAAACGTGTTCATCGTCGCGATGATGCGCCAGTCGGGGTGGATGGCGAAAGTCTCCTCCCCGAGCGGGAGGGAGGGGTCAGGCTTCCCGACGATTCTCACGGGCTTCCCGCCGTACTCATAGGGGAGGGTGACGGTGTCCCCCGTGAGCACGGAGAAGAATGCCCCGAATGCCTTGTCGATGTCCGCCCTGTTGATTTCGTCGATGACCAGCCACCGGTTGGCCGGCTCGCCCCCCTCGCCGCGGAGGCACTGGAGGAAGAGCCCCGGGTGGAAGACGAGCCTCCCCTCGCGGTCGGGCCGGTAGCCGCCGATCGTCTCGTACGTCGACCACTCCGAGGACGCCGTCGCGAGGACGAAGTTCCCCCTGCCGGCATACGCCTCGCAGATATCCTGTGCGAGCTTCGACTTGCCCGTCCCCGGCGGCCCGATGAGGATGACGTGCTTTCCGCTCGTGAGCGCGGCGTTCACCTGTGACGCGATCCGCTCCCATTCATCCGGCAAGAAATACAGGCTGGAAGAGGAGAGCCTGCGCCCGCGGAAGTTGACGGCGAGTTTCCCTGCGACCTCGCCCCACACCCGCACCGGCCAAGCAGGGAGCACCTCTCCTCCCGCCGCGATACCCGCGGGGTTTGCGGGCTCTCCCGGGAACGAGAGGGCCTCGAAGACGGGGAAGAGCGCGGAGAGGACGGTGCGGATCCGATCACCCACGTCGTTGGGGATCGCATCGGCACCGTGCCGTTCCGCGAGGATCGTCTCTTTGGACCACGCCCCGAAGTCCCCCGCGAGGATCCTGTCGCGGATGTTCTCCTGGCCTGCGGGATCCTCGTCACCTCTCGGCTTGTTGAACGCGTCGATTTCCGGATTCTCCAAAAGGACGTCCTGCACGAGCCGCTGGACCCGCGGGTCAGACCGTGCCGCCTCCACGTGGGCGCTCCCGACACGGTCCCCGTACGCGAGCCCGTACCTGAGTTGCGAGGGCGTGACCGCGATGAAGAGCTGGGGGACACGCGAGAAGCCCATCTCCTCCCCGTCCCCAGCCTCCCGCGTGATCACGCCCCACGTGTAGGCGTGGACTGCCTGTCCCACGAAGGGGAAGCCCCGCGTCGCGTACCTCCCCGTCGCCCCCCGCGATTGGAGGAAATCGTCGAGGAGCGCCCTGATGACCACGTTGGGAGTCGCCCCGTGCTTTCCCTTGAATGCCCCGATCGCGGGCTTCACGGACTCGCGGTACGCCTCCCTGTACTTCCCCGCTTCCGGCCCCCTGGCGAGGCTTTTGCCGTGGAGACCTTTCTTTTGGACGATGCCCGCGATCGCGATCGCGTCGCGGAATGCCTCCGGCAGGGATCGGGGCTCCTGTGCCCACGCACCTTCCCCGAGAGCGTGGAGGATCGCGCAGAGGGTCCAAGGATCCATCCCCGTTGCACCCGCGAGGGCGAGGAGGACCTCGTTTACCGCGGCGTACGTCGCGCCGGGTGTCGCACCCTCCCTGACGGCTGGGAATATCCCCGCTTTCCGCAGGGCATCCTCGACCGGGCGCGAGAGGACGCCGTATTTGTCGGGGTGGGCGACGTGGAGGATTGCCGACGCGAGATCCACTGCGCCGAATGCGTCGACGCGGTCCGCGACATGCCGCGACTCGTCGAGGAGGAGAGCGAGTCGTTCCCTATAGACCCCTGCATCCCCTCCCTGCCAGCCACCGGGCCCTCTGGGACCAATCCACCCCCTCTGCCGGGCGTACTCGAGGAACGCGGAGAACTCCTCTCCCGTCGTGACAGGAAGGTGCCCGGGCGAGAATACCCGGCCAAACTTCCCCGTGACCTCCGCTTTCGACCCGACGATCTCCCTATGGCCCGGTTCCCCGGGGACCGCCCGGTGGCGTTCCCCGAGTCGTGCGACCGCCCCCTCCCACGCGGTCATCCTGACGATGGGAAAGCCCCTCGCGGTCAGGAAGCGTACTGTCTCCCGCTCCCCGCTGAACGAGTGAGGACCAAGCTCTTTCCCGAGAGCAAATCTCGACGCGAGGGAGACGACGTACTTCTCCGGGTAGAGCTTCCCGCCGTGCACGACCATGTACTCGGCAGCCTGCCTCTCCTTGGGGATGCCCGTTCTGTCTATCTCGCGGAGCGCCGCGAGGACGTGCTCTCGCGTGATTTCCTGAGGAATCATGGATTACTGAATTGTCATGCCTGATTCTATATATAGTCCCCTTACTGGGTCGAACTCAAAATACCGCAAAATTAGCTCTCAATTGACATTTGGGCACACATTCTACAACCCCGAATAAAAGTACAATTGTAAAAACCTCATAATACAAAAAAAATTAAGGAAAAACCGTAAAATTGACAGTACTCGAAGGGAAATACATATTTGAACAACAATGAACTCCCCCATGACAGTAGAACGGAAGGACCCAAAATGGTTCCTCTTGGAACAGGTCCTGGCGATTGTCTCAACACGCCGCGCATAGCAGGAATTTTCAAAATACGAGGTTACTCCGATAAAGACTGCAACCGAAGCGGTAAAAATTGCCATCGTCGCGAGGTTCTTTTTGGTTGACGATTTCGAAAAACCTGTGACATCGAAAGAAAGAGAAGGCTCTCTCGAAATTTGAGAACTCAAAATGGGAGATTTCCCAAAAGATTTCACCAAATTACCTGGTTTTTACCTGGTTTTTTTTAGAAGTCATCGATAGCTCCCGCTACCAAACTCCTTTCCGTTTGCGAGAACCCCACGGGATCAGATTGAACAAAAACGAGGCAAACACGTTTTTGACATGCACCCTCTCTACAGTCGTCACGAGAACGTGATCATGGGGGAATGTCCGTTTGATCACGGCGAAAACCCGTTCAATCACCCTCCGTGTCTTGCTGATCGCACGGTTCCTGCGCTTCTCCCTGATAGTCAGCGGGCAACCCCGGACAGCCCTTTTCACGGTTTTATCGATCGAGGCACGGGGTTTCACTCCGAAATATCCCTTGTCGCGGGACACTGTCTCCCCTAGCATCGGGAGGTCTACCTGGCTATCAGGGACAGATGCAATCGTTGTCTCGATGCGGCAGACCAGGTGATCCTCCCTGTCGATGAGCACGTGGAGCTTGTATCCAAAACAGGGTATCTCTCCTCTTTTCGTCCAGGTCCCGTCTTTATTCTCCGGGTTTTTCCTTCATCCCGCGGTGATGTCCCGGAAGACAGTTTTCCCGGGTCCGCGGTGATGCTCGTTGCATCCTGGATGACTCCACGGGTGATTACAGGACCCTTGGCCGCGATCTGTGCCTGGAAATTATCCCATATCTCCTGGGATTTGCCTGATTCCTTGAGATGTTCGCGGGAGAACCAAGCTATGGAAAAATCGGGAACCCCGTGGAAAAACTTGATGGACTTCCGAAACGGGATGCGATCCGTCACCTGGCGTTCCAGTTCCGGGCCGGAGAAGTTGGAGAGTTCCTGGAGCACGAGGGATTTGACCATCACGACAGGGTCGATATTTGGTCTTCTGCCTTTCCTTTCTTGTTCTTGTAGAGGTCTTCAAGAATCGGGCGAAACTGGTCCCAGTCAATTATCGATTCAAATTCTGAAAGGCGGTCCCCAACCTTTTGTACCCTCTTGCATGCCTCGTGCAAGCCGAATGTTTCGAAGGTCATTGGGGAGTTTTCGATCGGCTGAGATATAGCTTTAACCCCCTCCCCAAATCACCACTCAGCCAACCGCTGTAATTGAATCTTATCGCCAAATCCCAGAGAAATAACGAGCCCGAGTAAAAGTACATTCAGGCAGACCGTCTTTTTCACAGATCGCGTTGTATATTTGTGGATCCTCTTCAAACCGAATGCATTTTTCGCCATTTTGAAGACATCCTCGATGAGGGATCTCTTCTCCACGAGTTGGATCTCGTCGCGGAGGTACATCACCAACCGACGCGCCAGGGAAGTGTATCTCTGGACGAGCTGTTTCGCATCAGACCTCCCGAAAATCCAGAGGGGAAAATTGAGTTTCCTGAGCAGTTTGGGTAATGAGAAGTTCCTCTTGGCGAAGATCGCCGGGACGATGCTGAACTCGAAGATTCCCTCCACGTAGTTATCATACGCGTCGTATCCCTTGTCAAAGACGATTGTATCACCGATCCGGGCGATTCTGCGCCTTTTCAATTCACTCACGATTTCACGGAAAATGGTGGAGTCGTGGGGAGATCCCGGATGGAGCAGGAAACAGACCGGCCGCAGGGAATGCGCATCGAGTGCGAGAGTGAGTTTGTAG